>NZ_JAUBTL010000029.1:51007-86683 GCF_036702475.1 Microcoleus sp. D2_18a_B4 | reverse complement strand
AATGACTAATGACTAATGACTAATGACTAATGACTAATGACTAATGACTAATGACTAATGACTAATGACTAATGACTAATGACTAATGACTAATGACTAATGACTAATGACTAATGACTAATGACTAATGACTAATGACTAACTATGATTGGTATTTATACAAAAATTGAACAGGGGCAGCGGTGGCTCGATCGCTATCGGGGACGAAAACCGATATTTGCCTGCGTGTTAGGATTTACCGCTACTGGCTTAATTCCGGGGATTTCAGCAGCAGGAGCAACCCCGCACGATCGACAATTTACTTGTTTAGCCGATGCAGAATTTTTGTATAACGGCCCCCAACCGTCGCCCCAATATCCTTTGCCGCCGCTAGAAGCGGGTGCCTCGCCGGTACTGATATCTCGCGCTGTAGTCGAAGCTTTGGAACTTCCCCTTTACCTATTTAATGCTGGTTTGCCCATCCCGCCTCCCGTACCTGCAATTGATTTGGGCGGCACTCCGGCAAAGTGTTTGATTTCTGGGAATGCTTTAGAACTCGAAACAGTCAAACATTTGCTCGAACAAGGATTAATTTGGGGAGCTAAATTGGCTGCTCAAACTAATGGCAGCTATTTAATTTTAGGGGAGTGCGTAGTTGGGGGAACGACTACTGCTTTGGGCGTGTTAATGGGTTTGGGTATTGCAGCGGCGGGCAAAGTTAATAGTTCTCATCCTCGCTGCAATCACGCTCAAAAATTGGCTGCGGTGACAGCGGGACTCAATAATGCCGAGTGGGAAATTAACGGACAAAACAGCACTCCCCTGGAATTGGTAGCGGCGGTGGGCGATCCGATGCAAATAGCGGTGGCGGCAATGGCGATCGCCGCGAGTCGGACTTGCGGGGTGCTTCTGGCCGGGGGTACGCAAATGCTGGCAGTGTACGCTTTGATGCAAGCCTTAGCCCGTGAATATGCTCTACTATGGCGTCCCGAACAAGTTGCGGTGGGGACTACGCGCTGGGTGGCCGAAGACCCTACAGGAGACACTGTAGGACTTGCTAATGATATCGGCGGTGTGCCTCTGTTAGCCGCGCAGCTAAGTTTTGCTGGATCTCGCTACGGGCAACTGCAAGCTTACGATCGCGGCTATGTTAAAGAAGGGGTCGGTGCGGGAGCCTGTGCGATCGCCAGTGGCTTGGCTGCAAATTGGACTCCCCCTCAACTCCTCCACGCTGTTGAAGCTTTAGCCTCGCGCTGTGACATTAAACATTAAGTAGATAGTTATAAGAATCGATGCCAGATTTGTGAACTTCTCTCTTTCTTCTCTTTCTTCTCTCTCTCTGCGTCCTCTGCGCCCTCTGCGGTTTGTAAAAAAATCTTGTTCACCAAAGAAATAGCCTTCCTATTTCTACACAATATCTCCCTTTGATGCAGTATTCCCCCTGCTAATTGCGGGAGATAAAAAACTCTATGCAATGAATCTATAAGTAGACGAGCATAAATCAACGCAACTTGTATTTTTTTTGAATTACTACCCGATCCCCGCTAGCAATATTTAATTAGGCCCGCCTAGATGTTGCGAGTGCATTCTTTTGGAGAGCAACTGTTCTTCCAAGGCAGCAATTCGATTGTAAGCTGCTGTTAGCTGAGCTGTTAAGCGCTGGATTTGAATCTCTGCACTCAGCTCTTTTTCCAGGCTTTGAGAATTCTTGTCGAAGTAGCTGTCATCTAACAGTATGTCTTTGTGTTCGAGGAGGCCATCGAGACTGCTGTAGCTTTGATAGGGCGAGGTTTGGTCATTTCCTAGCGTTCCAGAGCGATCGTTTCTCTGTTGCTGGGTCAGCTTCGTCTCCTTTGCCGACTCCAAGAGCTTTTCATTGAGGTTTTCTATGAGTTTGTAGAGGGCCTCGACTTGTTGGCTCAATACTGTAACTTGCTGGCGGAGCGCTTCCATACAATCATCCTTTGGCTCGTAACTTAATATCTTTACATTTTAGGTAAATCTTTACATAACTTGGATTTATCACTAAATTATTTAATTTTTGACTTAATTGTTGTGTTCCCAATCCTGACGGTAGATTTAGGGAGCCAGCTTGAAGATAATCGATCGGCATTCGTGGGTCGATTGTAGATTTTAGATTTTAGGTTTTAGATAGTCTTGGACACAGGAACCGGGTTGGTTAACCCCCATACTTCGTTCAAACCTTCAATCAGGGTTAAAAAATCTGGTTTATGAGAGTCGGATCGCAGAGCGTCCTATTAGATTGACTTCGCTCTCGCCAGTGCTTTCAGGATTCAGATGAACTCACATCTTGCACCATTCTCAAGAACGGGTTCTCCGGCCCGTTCCACAAAACATAAATTTTCTTGTGGAACAGGCCGGAAAGCCTGTTGCTAAAAGGCTAATTGAGAATGGTGCAACATATGAGATGAAGGGATTTTTAGTTTTTTTATTTATTAAGCTGTCGCCGATTTAAAAAGGATTTTTCACTTCGGTTTTGTAAAAAGCGTCATCCAACGGCAGATGGCAGCGCTCTCGTTGTTTCGTTATATTAAAAAATGTAACACAGATGCAGCCGATCGACCCGGCTGGCGAGCACAACTGGCTCAAAGTAACTTTTCGCAGAGAAATTAGGCGTTAAGTTGAGGGAGTTTTCCGCATCGGAAAGCTCGATCGACCAGGTAGAAGGTAAAATCAGGGCAAGACTCAAACAGACTCACAGCGCAGCAGAACCGAGTACAATGGCTCTGTGTTTGAAAAAGAAATAAGACAAATCGGCGCCAACTACCGGACTCGACAAACAATTATTTCCCCGGCTGTAGAACACAAAACGATCGGTCAATATTTAGAAAAGCGGATTGACAGGTGAAACGAAGGTCTTTGCTATTGGGGGCCGCCACCCTAACTTTAAGTCAATTGGCGGCAGGGTGCGACTCGAAGCCCATTCTCAAAATTCGATCGCTCAAAAACGGTATTCCGGCCCAACTGGTAAGCAAATTTAGCCGCGATGTACAACCGTCTCCGCTTTTGCAGGTAAGGCAAGAAGCAGAATTAAAAGAATTATTCGCCCTGTTGCAGGAGTGGAAACGGGTTCCCGAATCAAAAAATCAAGCTAACTTGGTGATGTTGGGAGATTACTGGCTGACTTTGGCAATTAGGCAAAAATTGATTAAGCCGATCGATCCTGCTAAGTTTGCTAATTGGCCACAATTGCCTGAAAGATGGCAAAAACTCGTCAGGCGCAACGATGAGGGTAAATTAGATCCTCAAGGTAAAGTGTGGGCTGCACCTTACCGCTGGGGAAGTACGGTAATTGCCTATCGAACCGACAAATTTAAGGCTTTGGGGTGGACTCCGACAGATTGGAAAGACTTGTGGCGAGCGGAATTGCGCGATCTAATTTCTCTGCCCGACAGTGCTAGAGAAGTTATCGGTTTAACATTAAAAAAACTAGGGAAATCTTACAATACGCAGCAATTAGATAAAGTCCCCAATCTCAAAAAAGAACTCGCAAATTTGCACCAACAAGTTAAAGTTTATAGTTCTGACGCTTACCTGCAACCATTAATTTTAGGCGATACTTGGTTGGCAGTAGGTTCCTCTGGGGACTTGCTGCCGCTGCTGCAAACTCAAAAGGATATTGCTTTAGTAGTTCCGGTTTCGGGAACTGCACTTTGGACGGATTTGTGGGTACAACCAGCATCAGGGAATCCAGTTTCTTTAGTGGAAAAATGGATTGATTTTTGCTTACAACCTCGGGTTGCTCCTCAATTATCTTTGCTGGCTAAGGCTAGTTCGCCGATAATTGTCGGCATGAAACCCGAAGATTTGCCGGAAGCTGTTCGCACTAATTCTGTGTTGTTGCCGGATGCTAAGATTCTTGCTGCTAGCGACTTTCTGCTGCCTTTTGGGGATGCGGGGATTGCCCAATATCGATCGCTCTGGCAAGAAACTAGGCAAGTAGTGAGAAGTTAAAATCTAGAGTGCTAAAATCCTTTCACCCTTCCTCGAATACCCGGATTTGAGAGAGATTCTAAATCAATGCGACAGCTAAGCCGATCGCCCTTGCACGAATAAACTGCCAAAGCAGTGCCTTGACGGTTGCAAACTCGCACATTGTAACCATAATCATTGGCGACAGTGCCAAAGCGGTTAACAAACTGATAGCGTTCCATATAATCGAGCAAACTCCAAAGTTGGCGATTGACTATGAGAATTACCCAAGTATTGCCGGGATCTACAAACCAGCGATCGAGCAATTTGCCGCCAAATAGTTTGTGAGCTAACCACAGACTCGGCACGCTTTTTTCGGTTTGCGAAAGCGGGGGCGACGGGAAATTAGCAGCGCTGCCAGTCGGGCAAGCAGGCTGCTGGGAAAATGCCGCAGATTGTCCCCACAGCAACGCTCCGAGGCACGCATAACAGGCGATCGGGAACAAAAATAAACTTTTGGTCAAAATGCCGTGTTTGCGGCTAGAAACTTGAGTTTCGTGGCGCATTTTGGGGTAATTCATCATATTATTAGACAAGATTGCATAAATCATTCATTGATACAGAAACCGCAGATGTAAGGCAGATAAACACGGATAAACGCAGATAATTTTAAATTCCTCGTTACTAGGCTGGAGCCTAGTAACGCAGATCCGGAGGCTCTGCCTCCATGTTTCCAAGCGAGGCAGAGCCTCTAGATTTAGGTTCCCAGGCTGGAGCCTGGGAACAAGTTAATATGCAAAAGATGTACATTGCGATTTTTTGTTGTGTGGGGGCGGGTTTATTAGATTGTTTTTTTTGCTTTTATTATTGGTAAAACCCGCCCCTACAGTCATGTTAAAATTCCGATCGTTTAAACAATGAAGCAGGCAGACACACAGCAAAAGTAGAGCCGCAATCTAACTCGCTAGTAACTTCAATATCGCCGCCCATCATCTGACAAAAACGCTGGCTGATAGCCAGTCCCAAACCAGTACCCCCGTACTTGCGAGTAGTTGAATCGTCAGCTTGAGTAAAAGGTTGGAACAGTCGCTCTTGCTGTTCTGGTGTCATGCCGATGCCCGTGTCCGTCACGCGGAAAATTAAAAAGTCTGCATCCAAAATTAACATTTGAGCAACTCTCGGTTGATATTTATTTTTTAATTCTTCACTGGTAATTCTTTCGACAGTAAGCACGATCGTCCCATTAGCAGAAAATTTAGCAGCATTGCTGAGCAAATTCAGCATTACCTGCCGCACTTTCATCAAATCGCCGTGCATCGCGCCGATATTGTCAGAACTCAATACTTGCAAAGTATTGCCGTTTTTATCCATTAGCGGTTTGATAGTTGTTACCACCTCCTCGATTAAACCTCCAACATCGAAGCTTTCGAGGTAAATCTCCATCTTGTCAGCTTCAATTTTGGAGATGTCGAGAATGTCCTCTATAAGCCGCAGCAAGTGTTTGCCAGCAGTGCGAATTTTGTCTAAATCGGAGACTACGTGTAAGTTGCCTAACTCTTCGGCATCTTCCGCTAGCATATCGCTGTAGCCGATAATCGCGTTCAGGGGAGTGCGTAACTCGTGGCTCATGTTTGCCAGAAAAGCACTCTTGGCGCGGTTGGCGAGTTCTGCAGCTTCTTTAGCCAACTGCCATGCTTCCTCCGCGTCTTTGCGTTCGGTGATATCCCGCAGTGTCGCCACCACGGCTTCGACGCTGCCGTCTGTCGCACAAACCGGGCTGAGAATGTACTCGTAGTCGCGGGTTCCCCAGTTTGCCGTGGGGACAATTACTTCGCCTTTCACGGGTTCGGCTGTGGCAAATATGCCGTCGCATTCTTGGTGAACCCGCTGCATAATTGTTGGTGGCCAGCCTAATTCCTGCCAGGTTTTGCCAATCATTTCTCTGGGGTTCATGCCGGCAGCTTGAGCGGCGGTGCGACTGACATAGGTGTATTTTCCCGATCGATCTACTAGAAAAATTAGGTCAAGAGAAGCGCCGAGAATGCCGTCAACAGTTCTGGCGTGTCGGGCTACCTGAGCCGTCATTTGTCTGACTGTGATGGCGCCGCGGACTCTGGCGGCGAGTTCAAACCGCAAGAGTTCGTTGGCTTGTTTGAGGAATAGGGTGCGCTGTTCGACTTCTATTTCTAGTTCTGCTTTGGCTTTTTCTAGGGTGCGTTCGGCAAGTTTGCGATCGCTCACATCTGTAGAAATTGTACCGACTGCATAAGCTTTACCTTTGGAGTTGCAGAGGGGAAATTTCAGAGAAATATAAGTGTGCGGGCCGTCGTCTTGAGGGATGATTTCTTCGAGGGTTAGGGGCGAGGAGGATTCGAGAACTTTCAGGTCATTTTCTCGCAGGGCTGCTGAAGAGTCTTGGGGAAAAATATCGTCGTCGGTTTTCCCTGTTATTTGCTCTTTTGCGATGTCGAACAAATTGTCAAAATGGCGGTTGGTGAGCAGGTATTTTCCGTCAAGGTCTTTGATGTAAATTACTGCTGTTGAGTTGTCTAAAATCGCTTGCAGTAGTGCTTCGCTCTTTCGCAGGGCTTTTTGAGTGTTTTGGCGATCGAGTATTTCTGGCTGCAATTCCCAGTTGAGGCGATTTAAGTCTTGCCAAGCTTCCTGGACTTGATTTAAGGCGATCGCGCTTTTTTCTAATTCTGTATTTACCTGCCGCGACTGGTTTGAGACGGAGTTTTCGGGCAATTCTAGGGGTTGGAAAACGAGCGGGATGTGGGGATTTGCGATCGGGCGTTGGCGAAGCCCTCGAAGAGGATCGCCCGCCAATTTTTTATTATATCGAAAATCTACGGCTAATTGACCATCTAAACTCGATTTTTTAGGGAATAAATCGGGGAATTCGCCGAAATTTAAATTGTCATAAATTATATCAAATGTCCGCGATCGCTGTGGCGGTTCGGCGCTGGAGTTAAATGCCCAATTCCCGTCTGCTGTTGATAAATCTGAGTTAGCGGGTTTGGCAATCCGGCGAGTGACGGCAACTCCCAAGGCGAAGGGGGCAATGGCAGCCGCAGACATTGCCAGCAGCCAGTTGTTGCCCCACCAAGTTTCTATTGATGTTTTGGGGATGAATCGCACTAAAATTGCTGCGGGTTTTCCCGCTAAATTGCCAAGGGATTTGGCAGCTACTGCATAAGTTTGACTGCCTGTTTGTACGTTTCCGGTGACTGGTTTGCCGGCGGCTGCGACTGCTGATTTCAGCAGCGATTTCTCTGCCAGCAAGTCTGGTAACTGTTGGTTTTTTGTAAATGTTTGCGAACTTGCCAAGACAAATTTGCCGTCAGCCAGCGGTGCGTAGATAGCCTGATATCCGCCCCCCTGTAATTTGAGGGTTTCGGTGCTAGCAACTGCCGAAGTTTTGCTGATAATTTCTCCTAATACTAAGGCCGCAATCACTGTCTGATTTTTGGGATCTTTTATGGGAATTGCTGCGTAGTGGAGGAGAACAGGGCGAGATCCCTTTCCGGCCGGCAAAGATCCCAATTGTTTCTGAACTTCCGATTTAGCAATGATTTCGCTGGCGGTAATTGGCTCTTTTGTAGCGAATACTCGATCGACTATTTTTTGCAGGTTAAAACTTTTTCCCTTCTGGTTAGAGTTGACGCTAACCACTATCTGCCTGTTTTTTCCAACTAATGCCGCGCTGTCTATTTCCCCTGTTTTGACTTGATTTTCTAGAATTTTCTTGACAGATTTTTGCAAATATGATACTTTTTTGGCGCTGTTGTAAGCTAAGGCTATTTGGGCGATCGTTTTGCTGTCAGAAGAGTTTTGCAAACGGTCTGTGGCGCGATCGAGTGGTAGATTGTAGTTAATTTCACTAAGGCTCAGTTCAGATTTAGCTTGATTTTGCAGTTGATTGCTTCCAACTGCCGATGTTAGCCAAAGTGCTGCTGCCGTTAGTCCGACGGGCAAGATTGTTTGTAAAGTCAGCAGTCCGATTAGCTGTTTTCTGGTAACAGTTAAGTTGTAAGTACACGGCTTGAAAGCTGCTTTCAATCTTCTTTCGGAAGTCGCAACTTTAGTTTGCTGCAGACAATTTGGCTGGCTGTCGTTTAACTGAGTATGAGCCATAGTAGTAGATGCGGGATCGGTTGTAGATGACAAGCAATCAATTTTAGATTTTAGATTTTAGATTTTAGATTTTAGACTTTGGCGTGAGCGCTCAGTTGAACGATTTTAGATTTTATATCGCAATACGCTTGGGTTAAAACTGTTTATTCCTCGCATCTCCCCCTAAATCCCCCTGATTGTTGGGGAGTAGGGGTTGACTTTGAGTAAGTTCTTGTCCCCCCCGACCTAGGGGCGGTGCGACCCCTACTCCCCGTGCCCGCCCTTGGCTAGGGGGGATCGGGCTTAACCCAAGGGTATTGTTTTATATCGAGTTCGGTTAATCACTCATCATAAAATTGTTGCCTCTCGCCGCCGCCAACCAAGCAAGAAAATGACTGGGGTATTCTCAAAAAAATAGGTTTCTCGCTGTTAATTAGATTGTGTTATTTAGTTGTTTTTACATATAATACTGTCGGCTCCTATTTAAAGTGTGTTGGGAGCATCCAAATGAGTGCTTTCACAGGAGTGTTCGCGGTTAGATGTAGGCTTTGCTGTGCAAGATATTCGCACTCCTTAAAAAGGCTTTTTGCAAAATCAGGATGCTCCCGCGTACAGTCGTAAAACGAAGTAGTTTATCGATCGACTGTATCGTAAATTCAGTTAAACTGAAATGTTGCACCATTCTCAATAAGGTTTTTAGGGGCGGGCTCTCCTGCCCAACCCCTACTCCCCACAAGAAATTAATTCTTTGTGGAACAGGCCGGAAAGCCTGTTAAGCGAGAATGGTGGAAGATTTCAGGTTAAACCAAAGTTTAGCGTAATTATTGCAACAGTTAGATACGCTCGATCGCCTTTTCCCTGCTTTACCTTTTTTTCAATCCCACAACCGCCTGCCTGCTTTGCCACCAAGTCGCTGGTGAGTATCTTTGAGCAAGGTTGGGATGTCTAACTCTTCGGGACACCGGGGCAAACATTCGCCGCAATCGGTGCAGCGGTTGCCTTTGCTGCCGGGAAACCAGTGTCCGGCATTTTCAAACATGGCATAGCGGTATTTGCCAAAGTCAGTCATGTCGCACCCGACGGCGAGATTGCGGAGTCGCAATACTTCGGGAATGTTGATGTTTTCCGGGCAAGGCAAACAGGCATAGCACTGGCTGCATTTGTCGGTTTTCAAAGTTGCTGCAATAACCGATTCTAGCCGATCGAACGCAGCGATTTCGGCGTTGGTGAGGGGAAAGTCGCGATCGCAATATTTCAGGGGTTGCTCTAATTCTGTGGCATTTGCAGGGCCCACACTCAAAGTCCCAATCCTAGTATCGCTAAGTAAAAACCGATAGTTTAACTCTAAGGGCGACAAAGGCGAGCACAATTGTGCGAGAGTTTCCGGGGGCGTGTAGAGTTGCCCTCCTTTATCTGCCGGGGAAATGATGAAAACGCCCATATCTTTGTCTTTGGCGAGTTCAATTGCCGGGGCGTTGCGCTGAAAAAAATAGTAATAATGCAGATTGACAAATTCAAACAAATCTGTATTGATTGCAGCCAAAATCAGATCCAGAGGCCCGTGAGTCGAAAAGCCGACGTGCCTAATGATCCCATCAGCCAGGGCTTTGCGTACAGCTTCCATGCAGCCTGTGGGATCTCGCACAATCGCCAAATGTTCCCAAGTATTCAAACCGTGAATTGCCAGACAATCGATATAGTCTAATTTCAGGCGTTTGAGGGATGCGTCGATGCAGCGTTCCATTGCTGCTGCATCCTCGGTTGGGGAAATTTTTGTAGTGACGTGGAGGCGCGATCGATCGACAGACAAACCAGCCGAAAGGGCCGCGCCAAGATATTCCTCGCTGCAACCGTAACCTGCAGCCGTTTCCAGGTGATTGATTCCCTGAGACACTGCCTGTTGTACAGTCTGACAGGCAGTTTCCTCAGAAGCCAAATAGCGCATGGTTCCCAAGGAAAATACGGACAGGTGCAACTCCGTTTTGCCAAACCGTCGATAGCGCATAAAGTTTAGGAAGTTTCGCCCGGGCTGAAGCCACTTCTCTTAATCAAATCCTCTGGACGGAGGTTTGAGATAAATTCCCGGAAGGCCCGGCGTTCTGCCTCATCAGCATCTCGATCGACTGGTATCGAAGCATCGGCGACGACTTCTTCCATCACCCAGATGGGGCTATTCGTTCGCAAGGCTAGGGCGATCGCGTCGCTAGGTCGGGCATCGATCTCTTTTTTAACTTCTCCCTGACGGACGATCAGCACGGCATAGAACGTGTTATCTTGCAGCGAGTGAATAACTATGCGCTCCAAGGTAAGGCTCCATGCCTCTAAAAAATTGACCATCAGATCGTGAGTTAAGGGCCGAGGAGGCTTGTGGCCTTCGATCGCGCTAATAATAGCCTTTGCTTGCTCCTGACCGATATAAATAGGCAAAGCCCGTCGCTCAGTAGCGTCTCTCAATAGGACAATAGGACTGCGCGTGGCTGCATCTAAGGCAATTCCAGCGACTTTCATTTCAATCATAAAAATGCTCGGTAAGTGGGAAACTCAGAGACTTTAGTCCTGAGAGGGAAACAACATGGGCGGTTTCAACACATTCGACTACGCTCAGTGAGCACCACCTTGAATCCCCTTTCCCCTTTCGGGGGTAGAGGGGTATGGTTGCCCCTCTTTGGAGATATGGTTGTCTCCGGCTCCCTTTCGGGGTAATGTTCGCTTGTCGGTCAATGTTATGAGAGCTTGTTAGACTTGCAACACTGTCGAGCGTGACCTTAAGACTGTTTAATTGCAAATGACAGAGCCCAAAACTAGCGTCGCATTCAAGGAGTGTCGTGACTCAAATAACGTAGCCAGTTAAGGCTGAGGCCCGTCAGCACAGCTTGCTTCGATTGCTCTTACAAGCTCAGTCCCTGGTTTTAGGGCTGGGTTACTGACAGAATTAAGAAACTGCAAGGCGGTAGAAAACTCGGACATAAAGATGACCTAAATCCAGTATGACTCGATCTTCGCCTGAATCTGCAACTGATCGGGGACTGTCGATTTTAAATTAAAGAATTGACAAAGAGGGATAGGGGGGATAGAAAAAGCTCCTGCATCTGGTTTGTGACTGTGGTTTGATGTAAATAGGCGATCGACTAAGGAAAAATACTTATGTTTACAGGACTAATTCAATCTCTCGGAAAGCTGAAGTCGCTAGGCAACGATTATTTCCAAATTTCCTGCACCTCAAACAACTCGTACCTAATTTTACAAGATTTAGCCATTGGGGACAGCGTAGCCGTGGATGGAGTCTGTTTGACGGTAGTGGAAGTTCTGCCGCAAGGTTTTGTCGCCGTCGCTTCTCCAGAAACTCTCCGGCGCACTACTCTGGGCTCATTCCCCGATGCTGTGGTGAACCTAGAAACCTCCCTGCGCGCCGGTAGCAAATTGGGGGGACATTTTGTGACGGGGCACGTAGATGCGATCGGCACTTTAGCGACATCAACCCAAACCGCCAACGCTTGGGATATGCGGTTTACTGCCCCACCTGTAGCAAATTCGGGATGGCAACGTCAAATCGCACCTTACATCGTTTCCAAGGGGAGCATCGCCGTCAACGGCATCAGCTTAACCGTGGCAGATTGCGATGCTGACGGCAATTGGTTTGAAGTTGCTGTCATTCCCCACAGTTTTGGTGAGACAAACCTCAGCTATTTGCAACCAGGAAGTTTAGTAAACTTAGAAGCAGATATTCTGGGCAAGTATGTCGCCAAATTTCTCCGCAGCGGCTCAAAATCCCATCCCGAACCTTGGGAAGAAACCCCGGCAATCAACAGTTTAGGAACAATTACACCCGAATTCTTAGCAGAACACGGATTTATGTAATCAATGAAACAATAAAAATCATTGCTGAGCGAAGTAGCTGTGGGCCGGGTAGCATCTTTTTATCATTTAGAATATAACTTTTAGTTGTAGTCTAAGCTGTTGTACACCTAATTTGACAGTCAATTTTTCTATAATTATTGTGGAACGGGCAGGAGAGCCCGTCTCTGGATTCAATTTAAATGCGTAGCAGCTTATCACCATTCTCTTGCTTTGCACAACTCATTGATACGTGCTATATACCATTGACATTGAACAGAGAAGGCGGTACAATTTTTATTAGGGGTTTCTTGGCTATCTCTTCCACCGACTGTGTAAGTCCTGACTGCGACGAGTGTAAGGTAGAGCTGCCAATCTACAAAGAAAAAAAAATTGAAAAACCTTGTTAAAAACCAATGCAGCCAGATTCTCAAAAATCCCCCCATTTTCCTCTCGTCTCAGTCATTATCCCTGCATACAACGCTGAACCATTTATTGAAGAAACTCTGAAATCTGTTCTCGCTCAAACTTATCCAGCAATTGAAGTTTTAGTCGTCGATGACGGTTCCCAGGATCGAACCCCTGAAATTGTCGAAAAAATCAGCCAAAAAGATTCTCGCGTCCAGCTTCTGAAACAGCAAAATGCTGGAGTTGCTGCTGCTCGCAACTTAGGAATTCAGAAGTCGAGAGGAGAATATATTGCCCCCATTGATGCAGATGATATTTGGTATCCGGAAAACATAGAAAAACAAGTTGAATGTATGTTGGAGGGAGGGGAAGAAGTAGGGGTGGTCTATTCGTGGACAGTAGACTTAGATGAAAAAGGATTGCTAACAGGAGGATTTCGGTCTTTTAGAATTGAAGGTGACGTGTACGCCACCTTAATCTGCCACAACTTTATAGGAAACGCGAGTGCTTCTATGATGCGTCGCAGTTGTTTGGAAAAGGTGGGGGTTTATGACAAGACATTGAAGGAAAGGAATGCTCAAGGCTGTGAAGACTGGGACTTATACCTGCGGATAGCAGAGCTTTATCAATTTCGAGCCGTGCCGGAATTTTCCATTGGCTATCGCAGAATGTATAACACTATGTCTACCAACTATACGACAATGGCGAATTCTCAATCTTTGATGCTGCAAGCTGCCAAGCAACGGCATCCCGAAATTCCCGATTTCCTGCACCGATTATCTACCAGTAATTTTTTGCTGTACTTAGCGAACCAAAGCAGCCGCAACGGCCGCGATCGCACCGCGCTCTTTTGGTTATTCCAAGCTTTAAAAACTGAGTGCATCTCACCCTTATTGCGTTCTGGCTTTTACATAGTATTGGGAAAGAGCCTTTTAAACCTATTATCCCAGTCTGGGAAACATCAGGATGCTCTCGATGCACCTGTGAGAGTAGAAGATACGCCATCCTCTGAGAACCAACCGATCGGCCGGGAGGTGTTGGTAGAGATCCGGCGCAAAAAGATCAAATTAATGGTAACGATAGGGAACATTTTTCACCGCTCAATTTCCCTCCTTGTCAAGCGAAATCAACCAAATATTGACACGCTCCCTCAAGTAAAAATTAGCGCCACGCCACCGACAAAGGCAGAGTTGTCTTATGAAAAAAGAGATTCAGGCTATTAGAACTCTGCTACCCCTCCTCAAGCTTTATCCTTGGGCAATCCCGGCAATGATTTCCTTGGGTATGCTTGCTTCCCTTTCCGACGGCTTTGGCATTAGCTTATTCATTCCCTTTTTGCAAACTTTACAGCAAGAACAAACTCAGGCTATAACTGGCAATTCTTTCATTGATTCTCTGAACAAGATATTCGCTGGTGTCCCTGCTGGCTACCGCGTCTTAATCATCCCATTTTGTATTTTAGTCAGTATCCTCATCAAAAACCTGATTGTCTATAGTAATTCTCTGCTTTTTGCTTGGTTAAATTCGCGAATTAGCAACCGATTGCGCTGCCAAATTTTCAACCAAACTTTAACCGTTAGCTACTCTTTCTTAGAACGCAGCGAATCTGGAAAGATTATGAATATTTTGGCGACAGAGAGTTGGCAGACTAGCAAAGCTTTGAGTTTGTTTGTTAACTTGATTACGTATGCTTGTACGATTACTGTCCTGGCAACACTGTTGCTACTCATCTCTTGGCAACTCACCTTAATTATCAGTATATCCCTCTTCCTAATTTCGCAGTTCATCCAATTTGTGACGCGCCGAGTCAAACATCTGGCACAGCAAGCTGTAGACGCCAATTCTCAGCTCGCTGTCCGAATGTGGGAAGGATTAGGGGGGATGAGAACCATCCGCTCCTTTGGACGGGAACCTTATGAGCAAGAACGCTTCGATCGCGCTTCCCAGCAGGTGCGAAACACCTTTTTCCAACTCGATATGCTGGGAGGGCTCATCAATCCGCTCTATGAAGTTTTTTCCGCACTCCTCCTGTTAGCAATTTTGGCGATCGCCCTCCTGCAAAACCAGTCAGCTATGCCAACGCTGCTGACTTTTTTATTCATCCTCTACCGCTTGCAACCGCAGGTGCAACAGCTAGATGTCGCGAGGCTAGGTTTAGTCTCTACCGCCAGTTCTGCTGAAGTGGTGATGTCTTTTTTAGACACTTCTGATAAACCTTACATCCGCTCTGGTAATCTTTCCTTTGACAAGTTAAAGCAGGCGATCTATTTTGAGTCAGTTTCCTTAACTTACAACCCAGAAGATAGGCCTGCAATAGAGGATGTCTCCGTCGAGTTTAAACGCGGCCAAACTACTGCTTTAGTGGGGCCGTCTGGTGCGGGAAAATCGAGCATTATCAGCCTCCTCTGCCGCTTTTACGAGCCAACGTCAGGAGGAATTTATGTTGACGACTGCTCATTAAAAGAACTGAATTTAATGGACTGGCGGAAAGGAATTGCGATTGTCAGCCAAGATGTCCACATCTTTAGCGGGACGGTGAAGGATAATATCGCCTACGGGCGCTTGGAAGCAACGGAGGCAGAAATTTTTGACGCTGCAAAACTTGCCAATGCTCACGATTTCATTAGCCAACTGCCGGAAGGGTATGACACGAAAGTGGGCGATCGCGGCGTTCGCCTTTCTGGCGGGCAAAGGCAGCGCATTGCCCTCGCTCGCGCGATTGTCCGCAACCCAGATATTCTAATTCTGGATGAAGCAACGAATGCTCTGGATAGTATTGCCGAAAACTTGATTCAGGAGGCCCTCAATACGCTCAGCCAGGATCGTACCGTCATTGTCATTGCTCACCGCTTATCGACGATTGAAAATGCCGATAAAATTATTGTGATGGAAAATGGCAGGGCGATCGAACAAGGCAACCTCCAGTATTTGCTGAAACTCGACGGCCTCTTCGCCAAGCTTTATCACTTGCAACACCGCAACGTACAAAACTAAGTATAAAACTAAGAGTAAGTTGGTGAATTTTTTATGCCTTATCCCATCCTTGACATTGAAGTGACACAGCCCCTCCCAAATCTGAAAATTTCTGAGGAGGATACAGGAATTGCCTTAGTTGTGCGGCGCAAAGATAAAGCTGTTGGTTTGATCATGCAGCCTCTTCCTCCCAAGAGCGTCCTTTCTCCTGAAGATTTAGCTAAAATGATTGAACGGGAGGTCGGCATTAAGTTACTTCAGGAAGCGATTAGAGAAGAGTTAACTCCTGCCGAAAATGGCGATCCCTTTCCGGCGCTGACAGTAGCAATTTGTACGAAAGATCGGCCGGACAACCTGGCGCGGTGCCTGCAACATTTACTAAAGTTGCAAAGACCTATTTCGGGTGAAAAGCTTTACTTTGAAGTGTTAGTAATTGATAATGCACCTTCTGATGAAAGAACGAAGGAATTGGTAGACTCTCTACCAGGAGTTCGCTATGCCCGGGAACCCAAACCAGGTTTAGACTTCGCTCGCAATCGCGCCTTGCAGGAGGCGACTGGCGAACTATTAGCCTTTCTTGACGATGATGTCACGCCCGATCGCCAATGGCTGAAAGGCTTGATGGAAGCTTGGGCAGAAAATCCTGATGCTGGCGGTTTTACAGGGTTAGTGCTGCCTTATGAGTTAGTGACTGAAGCCCAAATTTTATTTGAAAGCAGAGGAGGCTTTCGACGCGGCTTTGAGAAAATCCGCTATGGTCAAATCTTGCCGTATAATCCCTTATACCCCTGTGGGGCTGGCATATTTGGAGCTGGTTGCAATATGGCATTTCGCCGAGATGTTTTACTGCAATTAGGGGGATTTGATGATGCACTCGATACAGGTGCGCCCCTCCCGGGCGGTGGCGATTTAGATATTTTTTATCGAGTTGTTCGCGCTGGCTATCCCCTCGTCTATGAGCCTCGCTATCTGGTGTTTCACCAACACCGCCGGGAATATGAAAAATTGCGCCGCCAGTATTGGACGTGGGGTTTAGGTTTTATGGCTTTTGTCGTAAAATCTTATCAGACCGATCCGAGCCAACGCTCGAAATTGCGCTGGCTTGTAGCCTGGTGGTTTGCCAATCAGTTAAATCAGTTGCAACAAAGTGTCAGAGGGTGCCATGTATTGCCTCCCCACATGATTCTAGCCGAGTTGTGGGGCGGTGTTGTGGGTCTGTTTGGGGAATATCCCCGCTCTTTAAAACTAATTGAAAAAATTAGGCAGCAATTTGCCTAAAATTACGAGAGTTATTTCAGAAATCTGTTTCATATTGAACGTAGGAAAGAACAGTTAAATATGAGTAAGCTTCCGCCGATTGATATCGTTATTTGTACTTATAACAATGCTCCCCTTTTAGACAAAGCTCTCTCAGCTATTTCCCAACAAATAGTTTCACCCAAGCTAGAGTGGAGGGTTTTAGTAGTTGATAATAATTGCACGGATAATACGCAGAAAATTGTCGAAAAATATCGAGTGTTGGGCAAAATTCCCCAGCTTTCTACAGTATCAGAAACACAGCAAGGATTAACCTATGCCCGCCACTGTGGCGTTCAAAATACAACTGCTGATTGGATTGCTTTTGTAGATGACGATTGCTTCCTGGCAGAAGATTGGGTGGAACAAGCTGTTAGATTTGCAGCAGCTCATCCCGACTGCGGCGCTTTTGGCGGTCGAGTAATTTTAGATTGGGAAACTCTACCAGCCAAATATGTATTGAATTATGGGTACTCCTTCGCACAACAAGAACACGGTACAGAACCGCAAAAAAAATCTTGTTTAGTGGGAGCAGGATTAGTTCTGAATAGAGCAGCCCTCGCTCATACTGGCTGGATCGATAAACCGTTACTTCAGGATCGCATCGGAACCAAGCTCATATCAGGGGGAGATGTGGAAATCGCTTTGCGGATTTACGGAGCAGGATACGATCTGTGGTACACTCCCGACTGTAAGTTAAGGCACTTTATTCCGGCTAGGCGTACTTCTCAAAAATACTTGATCGACATTAACTATGGTCTAGGAACCTCTCAAGTTTTGGGCGATTCTCTTCTCTGGTCTGGTTCTTATCGAGATTGGCTGTTGAAATTTATTATCGATGCGGTGAAAGCTTCCCAAAATGTCCTGATTCAATCTTTAAGAGCAGCTTTGGGGCGGATGAATCCAGCGGAAGTGGAGATAAATGGGAGTTTTGTCCGCGGTAAGTGGGCCGGAATTAGCCGTGTGGTTCGCATGAGCCCAGAAGAACGCAGCTTGCTATTGGGGCGTGCAAAATTAGCTGGCTAAACAGCTCATAAATAATATTTTTTGAGGTAATTTCTGTGAGCAAGCCTTGGAAAGTTCTCAATGTCGAATTGAGCGAAAAGATTCCTGAATTGCCCTTGATTTCCAACTACGCCGGAGTGTATGTAGTGTTTTGGTGGCATAATATCCCCCTTGGCGAACGGGAGATTTTAGAGGATCAGTTGCCAATCTCGGCTTCACAACTAGCGAATCTAGCGGCGCTGGCGATCGCGCCTGCAGTCGGCAGCCACCTGCTAGAGCAAGGTTTTAAAGCGCCTTTGCCAGAAGTTTACAAAAAAAATCGGGCGTGGCACCAGCCCCCTGAGTTTCATGCCCTGACTGCCTTAGAGCAACCCCTGGCCAAGCTGCAGGAACGCTTGAACCAGACTAGCAGCGCATCTGTTTCTGTCGTAATCGGCACTCGAAATCGGCCAGAACAGTTGGCGCGATGTTTGCAATCCCTGCAAAATTTATCCCAACCTGCTCATGAGCTCATCGTGGTTGATAATGCTCCGAGTTCAGACGCTACCCGCCAACTGGTGGCCGAGATCCCTGGAGTCAAATATGTATTAGAACCTCGCCCTGGTTTAAGCATCGCCCGCAATACTGGCATCCGCCACTGTACAGGCGACATTATTGCGTTTACCGATGACGATGTGATCGTTCACCCTGACTGGGTGGCCAGGATTGCACAAAGCTTCCGCGAACCCAAGATCATCGCTGTAACCGGCCTCGTCCTGCCTGCTGAACTCGAAACAGAAGCCCAATTAATATTCCAAAAAGGTGATACTGGCTTTGGTTGGGGATACCGATCTCTGACTTTTGACGCTGAATTTTTTAAGGATACGAAACACCTAGGGGTTCCCGTTTGGCGCATTGGCGCAGGAGCAAATATGGCTTTTCGGCGTGAAGCTTTTGAGTTACTAGGAGACTTTGACGAACGCTTGGGTGCAGGGGCATCTGGGTGCAGTGAAGATTCAGAGCTATGGTACAGAGTGCTGGCGGAAGGGTGGATTTGCTACTACGATCCGACCCCTGTTGTTTATCACTATCACCGGGGCGATCTCGATAGCTTGAAACATCAGATGCACCAATATATGCGGGGTCACATCGCCGCCCTTTTGATTCAGTTTGGGCGCTACAAGCACTGGGGGAACTTGCTTCGCTTATTCATCATTTTACCTCTCTATTATGTGAAACGATTTTTAATCGGTCTTTTGACCGGATTTAAAGGGATTAATAGAACGCTATTGGCAGAGGTATTAGGTTGCTTTGCGGGAGTCAGCTTTTACCTCAAAAATCGTGTAAAGAAGGATCAATAGTTTTTCCAATTATAGGAAGATTATGGCAACAGTTGTTGAGACCAAGAAATCGGAAACACATAAAGAAAAGCTGGGCAATTTCTTAGCCCGCAACCCTTTCGGTCAGCCCTTGACCCTGGGATTCTTTTACCGAGAAAAGATGCGGGCAATTCACCGCATTTCCCCAGATATGCCCTTTAAAGAAATTTTAGAAGTAGGAGGAGGTCAAGGAGGCTTAACGTCTTTACTTTATCCGCAAGCGCAAATTACTAACATTGACCTCGATCCTAAATATGCAAATGTTCCTTGCAATCGGCAGGAAAAAGTACGCTTCATCTGTGGCGACGCGACCAATTTACCGTTTGAAAATGAGTCCTTTGATGCAGTGACGATGTTCGACGTTCTCGAACACATTCCCGACCACCAAAAAGCTGTATCTGAAGCGCTGCGAGTGCTTAAACCCAAGGGTTTTTTATTAGTGAGCAGTCCCAATGAGAACTGGCGCTTTCCCTACTACGGCGTGATGAAACCGCTCTGTCCGCCTGAAGCAGAGGTGATGGCAGAATGGGGTCACGTTCGGCGCGGCTATACGATCGATCAACTGACGGATTTAATTGGTTTGCCTTACCAGAGTTCTGCTACTTTTATCAATCCCCTGACAGTAGTCTGTCATGATTTTGCCTTCTCTCGCTTGCCCCGCCTCATGCGCCTATTATTCTGTACGGCTCTCAGTCCTGTAACGTGGACGAGCTATTGGTGGCACAAACCTGATTCCCTGGGAACGGAAACAGCATCAGCTTGGCAGAAGCCATAAAATTTATGAATGTCCAACCAGAACCAACGATCGCTCTCCTTCACTGGGGCGATTTAATCGAAGATTTTTTAGATACCATCGGAGTTTCCTTTGAAGCTTTTTGCAACGAAATGACGGGGGGCTGGATGTTTGGCTACATTGAGGCGCTGCGACGGGCAGGGGTGCGGACAGTGTTATTCTGCATCTCTGGTAGCGTGGCTGAACCCGTGTACTATACCCACAAAGACACAGGAGCAACAATCTGCACCCTGCCGGCACCTCAACTTTACCAAGCTGTCCGCCGCCAAATGGTTAACCCTCAAGGGTGGACAGTTCAGGATATGTTTGGAGAAGTTCGAGGCCTGGGCCGTCTGATGTTGGCAGGGGTGAAAAGCGTTACTCCTTACCTGGCTACACCGCTGGGGTTGCTGGCGGGAGAACTGCGACGGGAAAACTGCCAAGCGATTCTCTGCCAAGAATACGAGTACCCGCGCTTCGACGCTTGCACTTGGTTGGGGCGACGGATGGGGCTTCCTGTTTTTGCCACGTTTCAGGGGGGCGATTTTCAGGTTAGTCCTTGGGAAGGTTTGTCGCGCCCGCTCGCCCTTAAAGCGAGCGCGGGTTTAATTATTGCTTCGCAAACCGAGGTACAGCGCGTGCAAAGTCGCTATGGCGTGCCTCCTGCCAAGATTGCCCGCATTTTTAACCCGCTGGATTTGGAACTGTGGCAACCAATGGATCGCGCTGAAGCTAGGCAAATGCTGGGTTTTCCCAGTGACGCTGAAATTGTCGCCTGTCACGGGCGGATTGAGATTCGCCGCAAGGGGTTAGATATATTGCTGGAAGCTTGGGAACGGATCTGCCGTGATCGCCCAGGCCGAGATTTGCGGCTGTTGCTGGTGGGGACTGGTACCGACGCGGAGGAATTGAGCCAGCGAATCGCTCAGATGCAGCTTTCGGGCATTGTTTGGGTGAATGAATATGTGCGCGATCGCGCTTTGATGCGGCAGTACCTCTCGGCGGCTGACGTTTATACTTTGCCTTCTCGGCATGAGGGGTTTCCGGTTGCACCGCTGGAGGCGATGGCTTGCGGGTTGCCCGTTGTGGCTGCTGACGCGCCTGGAGTGCCTGATATTTTCGAGGGGGGCGAAGCTGACGGCGGGATCGTTGTGCCCCGTGAGGATGCAACCGCTTTGGCAGGGGGGATCGGTCGGGTTTTAGACGATCGGGCGTGGGGGCGGGAGTTGGGCCACCGCGCTCGCATTCGGGTGGAAACTCATTTTTCTCTGGAGGCGATCGGTGTGCAACTGCGCCAGTTTTTGTGCGATCGCTCTTTAGCGCACATTCCGCATATCTGACTCGCAGCGCTGGGAATGCTTGAAAAATCCCAGCCAGAAAAATTTATCTCCGCCTAATTTTTCTGGCTTTATTGTCACTTTTTGTGCCAATTATCGGAGACCTAATAAATTTAACTTGACGGATTTTTTTAATATATTCATTCTTTCAACTAAGGAATGAGAATTAAATAACTTCCACAATTTTGTGGGATGGGCGTCTCGCCCGTCCAAAAAGGACGGGCGAGACGCCCATCCCACAATAACAATTAAAATTGTAAGTTATTTAATTCGCGATCCTAAGCAATTTATTCTGGGAGGGTGACAAAGATGTCTAGGAACTAGAGGGACTCAGGGTTTCTCCCTGTATAGGCTGTTGATAAAAGCTAATTTTATTACGAGCTAACTTCATTAATTATTGCACAGCTTCAGAAGATTTTTCCAGATAATTTACCCGCTGCCATCCATCTCTACGAACGCCAAATGTACTCCATATTCTGGATTTTTTGCTCGGTTATTTACTGCGAGATACATATCTTTGCACCTGCATTTTATGAATATTAGTTCCTTCAAATCCAGCATTTTGAGAACTGAAAAATGCCGCGCGATCGCCTATAGCATTATAGTAGCTGTAAAGGTAATCGATCAGTTGCTGGCTGCCAGTAGAATAGATATTATTCGGCAGCGCGTTTACCGTTAGACATCCGATTAAGCCGTGTGGTGTTTCCACAAATCGATTTTCCCGATTTTGCAGCCAATCTGCCGCCACGGAACCGTATTGAATTATAACTGCTATATTTTAATTTTTCAAACGATACAACACCGACTCAGTATTAAAATCTTTTCCGAAAACTGGTTGCAGCGGGCCCTCGGCACTTGTCAGCCAAGATAGAGCTTTTCTGGTAGCTGCGTCTGTCCCAGTCAGGGGCCCGAATCCCACACTCCTAATTTTATTTCGCCGTAGATTGTCAATCCATGCCGAAAGTCGATCGGCTCTAAACGGCACATATAAAACTTGTCTGTCCAAATTTCTCCCGTAAAACAGGTAGCTGCGCGAACTTAAAAAGAAGCCTATTCTTTCATCAGGTACTGTATTTTTATCAATATACTCGTAAATGCCGCGATACAGTTCTGTGCGTGCGAAATCTCGCTTTTCCCTCCAATTACCAATTACTATCAATCCTATACAGACACCAATTATCACTATGTAAATCGATTTTTTGCGGGTGGGAAATAGATGATTCAGCCATCCTAAGCCAGGATTGATTTTCCACCATATCGCAGCCAGCGTCACTGACACAAGATAAAATATCGGATATGGTAATATATCTGGCCAACTGGGACCTAATATTTTTCCGAGAGTATTAATAGCTTCTCTTGGGTTAGACTTAAAATTGTCAATCAACAAACTCCCCCAAACAATACTATCTCCGGTGAAAGAAGCATTTTTAATATAATCAAAAAGTGTGTTGCTAGTAATTCCGAACAAACCACTAACCAACACCACTATCAGAACAACTAGATTTGGAGTTTTTATCCGAGTTGCTGTAGCTGCGGCGGCGATGGCGAGTACGCTTAAAAAGGGAAAGCCGTATCTGAGATTAAAACCCAGTAAAGGGCTGAGTTTACCGATCGAATCTCCCGCAGTACCGGAGGTGTAAGGTGTAATTAGATACAGAATTCCTGTGCTGGCGAGAAGTATAATTAAAATAATATTATTTTGATTAATTATTCTAGTTTTACCCTGGAAAAAAGCCAGAGGTGCTGCCAATACCTGAAGGGCGAGCGCCATAAAGGGCAGTTGCAATCTAATGATAATTTGTAAACCGACAGTTTGCCAGTGGGAAACATTGCTGGGATTAAATTGAGCTGCTAAAGTGCTTTGCCAAATCTTTAGAATTGGCGAAGCGGGCTGCTGCTGTACCGGAGGTATTGGTGCAGTTATGGGAGACGGTAAGGAAACAGGATCTAAGGGAATTTTAATATCGCCGACTTCGCCGACAGGATAATTGATTTGCAGCAAGTTTCTCGCATACCAAAAACATCCTAAAAGCAAGCAACAAGCTAGGCCACCAAGTAACACTGGCTTGATACAGTGGCGACTTCTAAAATTAGCTGGTGTGGATTTTTTATTAACCGCGAATCTTTTAAGTTCTAATATTGCTAATCCTCCTAAAAGTGAGGCAGCATAGACTATCCCAGTGATTTTTATTCCGGCTAGCATTCCTGTGGCTGCCAAAAATAGGGAGAGTTCGGATTGCGATCGGCTGCTATGATAGGATAAACCTAGATACAAGCCGACTGTAAATATTGCAGCTAGCGGTAAGTCGGGGTGAATGGTGTTAACTTGGTTGAGCATCATCGGTACTGTCAATACTAAAGATGCTGCGGCCATACCGTGAATTCGGGTAGCTCCAAATTTTACGCTTAATAGATAGACGGCAATTCCCTCAAGTACCCACGCAATTAGCAGGGGGAAAGCTGCTAGAAAATCTTCTCCGAAGGGCAGCACACACAAAGCAGATAAAACGTGCCAATTGTAGGGATATACTCGTGCTTGCTCTTGTTCAAAAATCCAATTTCCGGCGGCATCTAATAATGTAAATGAATGGGTTTGATACCATCGGGCGATCGCAGGCAGGTGAAACCACAATGAATCATAATTGGTTATGGGTTTGCTTGCTAGAGTTTCCAACAGCAAAAATCCTGCAACAGCGGTGGCAACAATAATTAGGAATTCTGATGGGCCCAAAGGTTGCTTTAGTTGGGGAATCTGCCACTGCGAGAAGGTAAAAGTTTGGTGGTTTTTGGTATAAATCAGGATGAAGCCGATCGCACAAATCAGAATTTCTGCTATAATCACCGCAGCAATATTTAGTCTATCGGCACTTCCTAAAATCAAGCCGATACAAACTTGTGCAACGCTCCATCCCGTCAGGAGTACGAGGAGAAAATGGGGAAATGAATAGTTATTGTTTTCTTTCTGATTCTCGAAGGCAAGAGACAAGCTTAAGGGAATCGGCCCGACTACAATAATCAGAAATAAAATTAATTCCCACAAATGCTGCGCTATTAGCATAAGCTGCAAGTTACCATTTTTTATGAGTTTTTCCTCGTTACCCGAAAGAGCCTGGTAACGAGGAAAAGCAACGAACACGCGAGCTAGTTGCACAAAACATAAATTTTCTTGTGGGGAGTAGGGGTTGGGCTTTTCCACCGTTCCACAAGAAAATTAATCTACGCAATCCCCAATTTTTACCTGTTAGCTTGCTTCTGAGGTTTGGGTTTGAGTGCTTCGGACTCTTTGGGCTTAGAAGTGTCAGCTTTTAACAGTTCCGGGAATGGCGGCTGGAGGTTGTGAACTTCGATGTCCATTCCCAGCGGCAGAGGTGGAAGCTGGGGCAGATCGTTTTCCAAATCCTTGAGTCCGCTAGCGGTTTGTATTTCCACCATTTTCGGCATTTGCGGTACTTTGGCGGTTTCCAAACTGCCGATCATTTTTGCCAGAGCGAATTCTAGCTGAGAACCCGGGTCGATCGCCACCCAACCCTGGTCAGTCATTTGCCGAACCTCGAAGTGGAGGTGAGGCCCTGTAGACATTCCCGTACTGCCGACGCGGCCGATAGTCTCTCCCTGTTTCACGAACTCTCCCGGTTTCACAAACAGTTCCGAAAGGTGGGCGTAGAGAGTTTCCTGAGAATTTTTGTTGTGGTTGAGAACCACCGTCAAACCGTAGCCACCCAACCAATCGGCGATCGCCACTTGACCCGCATAGGCTGCCAGTACGGGCGTTCCCATCGGGGCCCCCAAGTCAGTTCCGGTGTGAAACCTGCCGTAGCCCATAACCGGATGAGTCCGCCACCCAAACGGCGAAGTAATGGCCGAAGCAATAGATAGCGGAAACAGCAAGCTGGTGTTGCCATTTCCGGGCATACCTGCGGGACGCGGCGTGAGATTGTAGTAAGCAAAACCGGTATTGCTGCCGCTGCTGACACTAACCGCACCGACTTGAACCGGCCCGAGTCCCATGCTGGGCGCTGGAGCGCCGCCGCCGTAAGATGCCGCTCCGGCATAATATCCAGCGTCTGCGGAGTATCCAGTGTCTGCGGAGTAGCCGATGTTAGCCGAGTAGCCGGTGTCTGCGGAGTATCCTGCGTCTGCGGAGTATCCTGCGTTAGCCGAGTAGCGCGGGGGTGCGTAAGCAGATTCCGGCGGGTTTGAACCCCCCCAAACCTGGCTGCCTATTTGTTGAACGGCTTGACCGAGTTTACTCACAGGATTCCCGCTACTATTTCCGGCAACATTTCCCCGAACCGCGCCCGGAAGGCTTTCTGGCAGATTTCGAGGAGGAGGGGCTGCAATATAACCGTCGTCTGCGATCGGAGTTTCCGGGCTGTAGTTGGGCTCTGCTGCATCTGCCGTGACGGGATCGGAAACAGGAGGAGGCGCGCACAAACCGCCAACTTCTTCGCAGCCGTTCGATCGTTCTGCAAACTCTATGGTTGTTGGCGCTTCGTACTCTTCGTACTCGCTGGTAGCGCCAATGCTGTAGTCTGTTTGGTCGATTTCAGCGTGGGCTGGGTTAACTGGCGCTTCAAAAGGCGGCTCCTGGGCCGTCGCTTCTGGCAGGGGAATCAGCGCGGGTTCCGGCAGATAATATTCGGTGGGAGGTGGTTCGGTGGCGTACTCAGGCTCTGACGGCGGTGCGGCATCGAAAGGCTCGGACGGTGGAACTTCTGCCTGTGGTTCAGGGTATGGTTCTGGCGACCCTTGGCTGAATTCGGGTTCCGGGGGCGGGAGAGGAGCTTCAAATAAGGGCTGGAGGTCTGCTGCGCCGGGGACGGCTTGTTCTGCTGGCGGAATTTCGGCTTGGGCCCAAACTAAGCCTTTGCTGAGCAGTCCCAGACTGGCAAGACAACCCAGTCCCACCAGCAGTGAGCGTTCGGACAAAAGGCGCGATCGAGTCCGGGCGCCTGTAGGGTTCTTTTTTTGCTGTTTGGTGTTCAAATGGGCTGTTATTTGCTTGTCTGGAACTGGTTTCACGATTTTTTTTCCCAACTCAACAGGGGGCACAAGGATCTCGAATTGACAACTCCTCGGCCCGAAGGCACGAGGATTCTTGGTTCATTGGGACTACTCATGTAGCTAGCCCTCCCCAAAATTCACTGCGATTTGCCCAACCGCTGTATATCCACGCTGCAACACCACCTGCGCGGCTGCAACATCTCGATTCGTTTCATAGCCGCACGTTTGACATCTATGCACCCGTTCGGATAGTTCTTTTTTGCCTGTATGGGTTTGACATAAGGGACAAGTTTGACTGGTTCGGTTCGGGTCTACTTTTGCAAAGTATGCACCTCGCTTAAAGCAAACATGACCCAAGATATTCAGGAACTGACCAAACCCTGCATCAAGCGTGTGCTTGCTCATCATTCCGGCTGACATTGCTTTGAGGTTCAAGTCCTCAGCAAATATTGTTTGGGCCCAGTTACATAAATGATGTGCGGTCTTGAAATGAAAGTCTTTTCGACTGTTCGAGATGTATTCGTGGTGCTTCGCTATTTGGTGATCAATTTGACGAAACTTTCTAGAGCCTTTTTTCTTGCGCTTGAGTTGACGTTGCAGCAATTTCAGCTTGCGTTGTCCATCCACAAAAAATCGAGGTCTATCAATCAATTCACCATCAGAAGTTGCCAAAAAATGTTTTAGCCCTAAATCAATCCCTAATCCATGCCCTGAAGGTGGGGCTTGAGGCACTGCGACATCACATTGCAAACTGAGCATGGCTACGTAACCTGAAGCCCTCTTAACAACGCGAATTTGCTTGACATCAAACCCTTGAGGGATTGGACGCGACAGGTGCATTTTAACTAACCCAATCTTGGGTAGGTTGACCCAATCGGCATTATCAAACCGTATAACGGATTCTAGATTCAATTGAGGGAACACAAATGAGCGCATCCGTTTTTTGAATCTAGGAAAACCGTGTCCTCGTTCCCACATCGCCACAAACGCTGCCTCTAGTTGGCGCAATGCCTGCTGCAATACATGGGTGTGAGGCAGTTTCAACTCAGGAATTAACTTCTTTGCGATTGCCAATGATTTGCATTGGCGGGCAAATGTTGGACGCGGTGCATCAGCAGGGATCATGTATTCCTGCTTAATGCTGCACGAGTTGATCTCACACTTACGAGAATTAACCCAATCTTTTCGTTCTCGCAATCCAAAGTTGTAGACCTTGCGGCAAATATTGAGCCACAGGTCGAAAGTCTGGCGTTGCGCGTCGGTAGGAATGAGCTTGTACTCGTAGGTGAGATTTAACATACAACCATTGTAGAGCCAACATGAATAAATGCGGTGCTGTTTATTCAAACACCTTGCTTGAGAGATTCCGAACCGAAATTCCCCCTAGAAGGGGGAGGCTTGTATCCCCTTTTTTTGGTCAGGATCGAATGTATGGCCATCCTTGTCTTTATATACAGGCCTAACTGATTTTACCGGGCTTGAGGCAATTTTTTTTGCACATAGAACAAGCTCAAATGCCTTACGCATTCACTCGCGATCGATAGCCGGTTTTTTTGATTCCGATGGCACTTGCCTAGAAGTCTGTGACGGCCACACTGATGATAGCGCTTTGGCGTTCGTCTATGTTAATTAGTTGCCTATATTTTTGGGGTTCTGCAAAATTTCGGCGCAGTCGGTCGTCCTGAAATATTGCACCATTCTCAATAATCTTTTCAGGGCGAGATCTCCTGCCCACCCCACAATAAAATCTACTCTTCGCGGAACGGGCCCGAAAGCCTGCGCGAGAGAGAATGGTGCTCTGGGCGTGAGTTGTTCTAAAACCGCCTACTCATCGCGATTTTTTCCTGAAACCTGGCCCTGCCTTTAAACTTCGCGGACAAAACTTTAAACTTCGCGGACAAAATTTTTGATTGTTTAGAATACAAGCTAAATGATGCGCTTGGGTAAGGATAGGTTTCATGACTGTAGCTGGCGATCGCTTGACAAATTTTCCAAACTCTGAGTGCTTCGGACAGCCTGACGGGATCAGTTGGGAGTGGCAGAGTTCTGAAGGGTTGCCCTATCTGACTTGCAGCTTGCTTTCTCGCTGGTCTCACGGCTTTTTTACTCGCGATTTCTCGCCCCAGGGGCCGATCGAGCTGACGGAAGTTCTCGAACCGGGAGCTAAGGTTTACCGACTCCAACAGGTACACGGCAATGCGGTACTCAAAACCACTGAGTTGTCCCCGGTTGTGGATCGGAACCCGGAAACCGCTGCCTCAAGCTATGCTGAGGCTGATGGCTTGGTGGCAGATCGAGAATTGGAGGCGCTGTGGGTTTGCTCGGCTGACTGTGTGCCGGTGCTGATTGCTGACGATCGCACGGGACTGGTTGCTGCAGTTCACGCGGGTTGGCGCGGGACTGCTGCTAAGATATTACCAGAGGCGATCGCTCAACTTGTGGCACAAGGCAGTCAACTAGAAAATCTGAAGATTGCTATGGGGCCGGCGATCGCTGGAGAGGTTTACCAGGTATCTGTGGAAGTGGCAGCGGAACTGGGAGCCACCATTGCTCCTAGGAGTGCCGTTAGTGCGACAGGAGACGGCATCTGCGAGTTTTTGCATCAACTCCCCGAAACGCCTGTCTTAGCCGATCCAGAACCGGGAAAGGTACGCTTGGATGTTCGCCTCTGCAATGCTCTGCAATTGCAGCAGTTGGGAATCGATCTTTCTCAAGTGGCGATCGCTCCTTTCTGTACTTATTCTGACTCGGCTCGCTTTTTTTCCTACCGCCGCGATCGACTTAAAAAAGTCCAGTGGTCGGGAATTGTGAGCGCCAGCAGGACAAGTCCCTTCTGAGGGCATTTGGCAGAAGGTAAAATTTTAGACGGCAAAGATAAAAATAAAAATCTTTGGATTCATTATTTTTTATTTACGAATGCCAAATGCCTTCTAGTTTCTACCTTCGTAAGGTTTGCTGGTTCCTGTTTTAAAGCACTAAAAACTAGCAGCTAAACTTTTGGGAAAGCGGCAGAGCTCCCGCCCCGCTTTCCTCTCTTGTTAAGATTGCTATATAACGAGAGTCTTCAGCGGGTTATTACAATGAGTGAGCCAACTCCCTATCAACTTCTTGAAGTCGATGAAGATGCTTCCTTTGATGAAGTGCAAGAGGCCCGCACGCGCCTAGGCGAGCAGTACAGCGGTGACAAGAAACGTTTGGAATTGATCGAAGCTGCTTACGATGCGATCCTCATGGATCGCCTGCGGCAGCGACAGGAAGGGAAAATTAAAGTACCCGAACGCATCCGCTTTCCCGAACGGCTGACTCCCCCACCCCCAAGCTTTACTCCGTCTCCTCCGAGTGGCAGCCCAGCTTGGTTGCAGCGGCTAATCGATACTCCTAGCCGATCGGACATTGTGTGGCCGGCTGGGGTGTATGTGGGGTTAGGCGGACTGAGTATTTATCCGGCGGCTAATGATGGTTTACTACAGTTGACTCTGGCTCTTGGGGTCGGCTGTTGTCTTTATTTTGTTAATCGCAAGGAACAAAAATTTGGTCGCGCCGTGCTGCTGACTGTGGCTGGCTTGGTTATAGGCTTGTTGCTGGGAGGATTTTTGGGTTCTTTGGTCAGTCCGGCATTTATAACAACAGAGAAATTTATCGCTTTGTTTACGTTTTTAATTCTGTGGCTGGTCAGCGGTTTTCTGCGATAGTCAGTTGTCAGTTGACAGTTGACAGTTGACTGTTGTCAGTTGTCAGTTGTCAGTTGTCAACAGTCATCAATCATTAGTCAAGCATCAACAGTCATTAGTTATTGGTAATTGTTAATGGGTAATTAGTAATTGGTAATTGGTAACAATCAACTAACTACTAACACCTAAAACCTACGAACCAACCAATAACAATTAACCAATAACAATAATTAACCACTGCCAACTGTCAACTGTCAACTGTCAACTGTCAACTGTCAACTGTCAACTGACAACTGACAACTGACTACTGACTATCTAAAATAATCTCAACTGCTTCACTCAAATTGTTAGCAATTAAATCCGGTTGGTGCATTTCTAGTTGGGTGCGATCGCGAATTCCGCACAAAACACCAATTACCTTGACACCGTGCGTTTTTGCTGCTATAATATCTGCCTCCGTATCGCCCACCATCCAAGTGTCAGAAGCCGGCGGCAGTTCGGCCAGAGCTCTTGCCATCAACAGGGGCTTATCTTTGACATCCCCGGTTTTGACGTAATCGTTGGGGAGGCAATAGCGGCGGTTTTCTGGGAAAAAATGCCCTAAATTGCAGCGGTTGAAGGCTTCATCTAGTTCCCTAACGCGGCGCATGGTCATCACCACTAAGTCTACTCCAGCGCCCTGTACCTTTTCGAGAGTTTCGACAGCGGTGGGAACTGGTTGATCGTAAATCATGTAGGGTAGGGTGTGGACGGTTTGACGGCGTTTCTGGGCAAAATCGCGGGCTTGGGCTGCGTCTAATCCTGAGAGGATGGCGATTTCGGTTTCGGGAACCCGCGCACGCTTCATGTCCCAAAACTCTGCCTTGGGGAGTTCGCGCACTGGTTGCCCCTCACGCTGAGTCTCGGCCAGACAATACTGGTAAACTCGGTAGTAGCGATCGGACACGTCCATGATCGGGCCGTCAAAGTCGGTAATAAGTCTCAGCATTTAGCAGAGTATTTTTAAGCTTTTATACAAATCCTTCGATACTATATCATTTAAAGGTAACACTTTCTTTACAAAAATTGACACAAATACCCTGGGGAGGTAAGGTCTATAGGAATGGTGCTAATTAAAGCAAACATTTGAATTAAACTGTGCTGTTCCTCAACTTGAGCGGTTGTCAGCCATATCAGGGAATTTAAAATTAAAATGTGCCGCACAAATAGTGTAAACAGCTACATATTGTTCATAAATCTCTACCTCAATCGAGGCTGATTTTGACTGCGCTTTCTCAAAAAAAGTGGGTTCAATTAATATTTTGCCCCATTTTTTAAACAAGCAAAAAAATGCTTGGATAATCCAAAGTGTAATGTTTGCATAAATTAGCTAGCGGTAACAGGTGATGACATCAGCCAGTATAAAAATTCCCATGATAAATAGCAGCCAAACAACAACTAATATCGTTTCCGGTTGCATCGGCATCCTAAAATCGAGTCAACAGTTAACACTCAACCATTCTGTTTTTCCACCCCTCCTTCTACAGTCAACAGTCAACAGTCAACAATCATTCCGGTGCAACCGGAATTGATCTAACTTTACCGGCTAACCTTTGAGAGAGATGCTCTACAATAACGAGATCCTTCCAACATTAACTGTAGAGAGCAGCCCCAGAAGTATTAATATTCTTCTTTATAAGCTGTTATCCTTACGCAGGATTGAATACCTCACAGTCGATCGCGAACTCAAGATTCAAGAAATATCTTTGAAAGTGCAAGATTTTGCCTACATTCATGAGGAAGTAGGCGAAGGAAAAGACGTGCGCGATAGTTTTCCTGAACTGATTGGAATTGAAGGAATCCTTGAAGATATTATTGAAGAACGACAGCAAGACTTTCAGTTAAAATCAATTAGCAGAGTTCTCAAAGACGGCTCTTATTTGTATCTAAATTTGTACATTTTTGGTTGTAAGGGACAAGCCACTGCTGACAGATTGATTATTTTATGCGAAGATGTGACAGATAGCATTGGATCTCCGCCAACCATCGTTCATGCTGCCAATAAAACAAGTATTAAAGGCGATAACTTAGCTGCGGCTGGCGATTATATTGACAAAATTATTAATTCCCTAGGGGATGTTTTGTTCGTAACAGGAACATCGGGCCAAATCAAAAAAGTGAATCAAGCTGCACAGCAATTATTTGGATATACCGAATCGGAATTAATCGGCCAATCTATATCCATGATTACGGCTGAGGAGGAATTGTTACGCAAAGTCAGCCAGCTACCTCCTGCACTTAAAAGCGAATATTGGCCTCAAGTAAAAGTAGCTTGCCAAACGAAAATAGGTTTAAAGCTGATTGTTGCGTTTTCATGCTCTAGTTTTGAGACAAGCACAGGAAGCCCGGATGCAGATAGCGAGGTTATACAAGATTTTGTTTATATCGGCAAAGACATTACCAAGCAACAACGCATAAAAAAGTGTCAAGAAGCACAGTATGCTGTTACTCATATCCTATCAGAATCAAGTTCTTTAGATAATGCAACTCCGAGAATTTTGCAAGCTATTTGCCAAAGTTTTGGGTGGGATCTTGGCGAACTTTGGACGCCTGCAGAGGCGGAGAAAGAAACTAGATGGGCTGGGGAAATAAAATCTGAAAAAGAGTCGCTTTGGTGCCTGCCACTTTGCTGTCCGATCGAGGAAACTCGTTGTTGGCGGCGGGTGGTAGTTTGGCAGGCAGCGGAGGAAGTTAGGGAGTTTGCCGAAAACAACGAGCCGATTACTTTGGCGGCGGGTGAGGGTTTACCCGGAGCAGTTTCCAGAAGTGGTTCTCCGCAGTGGATTACTGATCTTGTGGGCGATCGCAATTTCGTGCGATCGCACTTGGCCGAGGAAGCGGGACTGCGATCGGGATTCGGTTTCCCCATTCACGCTAGGGGCCAAGTTGTAGGAGTAATGACTTTTTTTTGCCGGGAAGAACTGCCGCCCGATCAAGATTTACTTCAAATAATAGCTGTGGTAAGTTCTCAATTAGGAGAATTTGTCAAGCGCAAATATGCAGAGCAAGAATTGTACGAAGCTGAAGCTTCAATCCGATTTTTGTATGAACAAGAAAAACGGCAAAGTGAAGAATTAGCTCGGCAAAATTTAGCTTTAGAACAAGCCAAATTAGAATTACAAGCAGCTAACATGGAATTGCAGCGGCTCGCTTCGGTGGATGGATTGACTCAAATTCCCAATCGCCGCTGTTTTGACAAAAAATTGGAGTTAGAATGGCAGTTGATGGAGCGAGAAAAAGAGTCGCTGTCTTTAATTTTGTGCGATATCGATTTTTTCAAACTTTACAACGATCATTACGGCCATCAAGGAGGCGACGAATGTTTAAAAAAAGTGGCCGAGATTTTAGCTAACAACGCTCAGCGGGCAGGAGATTTAGCCGCCCGCTACGGCGGCGAAGAATTTGCGGTAATTTTGCCGCGAACTGATGTGCAGGGAGCAATACGGGTAGCTGAAGCAATTCGCAGCGATTTGAAAGCGGCGACAATTTTTCATGCTGCTTCCAAGGTAAGTAAGTTTATAACTCTCAGTATGGGGATCGCTACTACTGTACCTGGTGCTGGTTTATCGATAGAGGGGTTAATTGGACAGGCCGATCGAGCGCTGTATCGAGCTAAACTAGAAGGGCGCGATCGTATAGTTGCCCTCGACTTGAAAATAGAATTTCAGGACGGGAAAGGAGTATTTTCTGATGATTGTGAGAGAAGCTAAAATCGCTGACGCACCTGCAATCGCACGAGTTAATCTAGATACTTGGCGGACAGCTTACCGGGAAATTGTACCAGCAGATTACCTCGCACAGTTATCCTATGAAAAGCGAGAAAGCAATTGGCAAGAAATCCTGGTAAACGCAGAAAACAGTAAAAATTTTGTGTGCGTTGCGGAGAATGAATCGGGAGAAATTGTGGGTTTTGCTACCGGTGGTTGCGAGCGCACGGGCAAATATATATATAAAGGAGAATTATTTGCCATCTATATTTTGGAGGAATATCAGCGTCAAGGAATCGGACGGCAACTCGTGAGAACAGTTGCGACAAAATTGGCAAAATTAAGTTTGAACTCGATGCTAGTTTGGGTACTAGGAGACAATTCAGCCTATAGGTTTTATGAATTATTAGGAGGTGAAAAAGTAGACGAACAGCAAACAAGTAGAGCCGGAGTTGCACTCAAAGAAATTGCCTACGGGTGGAAAGATATCACAGTGCTAATTAACACGGCTGTATGAGCTAAAAAGTGGAAGTTTTGTCAATCATCTATCAAACTTCCCCTCTTCATTTGTTCGCGTTCAATTGCCTCAAACAAAGCTCGAAAATTCCCTGCCCCAAAACCTCCAGCTTGCACCGGTGTGCCGTTAACTAAACTAACTCGGCGCTCAATAATCTCGAAAAAGAAAGTCGGTTCTGCAAAAATTGGCTGGGTAAATATTTGCAGCAGCATCGCTGCGGGAGTATCTTCTTGCCAATCTGCCAAAACTTGACAAGCTGCAATTGATTGCCAATCTGCGGGTAAATAGTTTTGTCGCTGCTGCAATTCCGAGTAGTATGTTGGAGGAACAGGCAGAAAAGGCAAACCGCGCGATCGCAAATCGGCAACAACACCCACAATATTATTAGTTTGCAAAGCCATGTGCTGAATTCCCGGCCCCCGATTTGCACTCAAAAACTCTTGAATTTGAGAATTAGCTGATGCCGGTTCATTAATCGGGAATTGCACCCCACCTTCAGCGTGCACCATAACTTGGCTCCGCAAAGCCGACTTCTCCGTCTGAATGTCAAAATTTTGCTGCGGTTGAAAACCTAATATTTTTTGATACCAACTAACAGCACTTGATAAATCCCCTGATTCAACATTTAACACTACGTGGTCAATCCGGGTAAACAACGGCAGCTTATCCGAAGCCGATAGCAGTGAATGGCTGCCAATTCGCTCCACAAGCGTGTGGCTTAAATCTCCCCAGCCCGCGATTTTTGCCCGCTTAAAATAGCCTCCTGCGTTTAGGTCTTCTTGAATCGGTTCCAGGATTTTAGCGCCTTCAGCAGCCGCTCTAACTACCGCTAATTCAATATTTCTTACCCGAAAACCCACATCGGCAATCCCTGAAGGATGAAACTTCAACCAACTAGCAGCGGGACTAGCGGGGGTCAGGGGCGAAGATAAAACAAAACATACATTGCCACTGCTGACAACTTCAGTGTGAGTGTGGCTGTTGGCATAACCTGCTATTGATTGAAAGCCTAACTGGCTCACAAACCAGTCGCGGGATATTTTAGCGTTTTCAACGTAAAATTGAATGCGATCGAACTCCATAATCAATAATTGAAAATGGAAACTGAAAAAGGGAAAATCTGCTGATTTTCAAGGCGAAATTGCAACGGAGGAATTGAGTAATGGATATTTTTCATACTTTTTATTGCGCGCCCACTTAATAATAACCTAAAAATTGAATATTCTAGCTCCCTCTGAAGGTAGAAATAAGTCGGCACTTAAAAGAAACCCGTTGTCTGCGATAACTTAGGTTTGACCGCTAGACCTTCGCCAATAGGACTAAGGCAAAAAATGGTTTGACGTGCTACTTATATGGGTAAGGTGCGCGGCAGAAGAGCACTCTACATAATTAGGTGCTGTGCAAGTTCTCAAACCTAAAGATATGATAATTTTTCGGGGCTTGAGGCGCCGCTGTCTTCTGCCTTCAAATGACAAGCGAATTTCTTCATGTGGTACCCGCCACGTGATTTATCTCGCGCAAATCAATCCCAAATCGAAAATCGAAAATCCTCAAGAAAGAGCATTGATCCGTGGGGTCGCCTCTCAAATCGAAAATCGAAAATCGAAGCTGTCTTCTGCCTTCAAATGACAATCGAATTTCTTCATGTGATACCCGCCACGTGATTTATCTCGCGCAAATCAATCCCAAATCGAAAATCGAAAATCCTCAAGAAAGAGCATTGATCC
>NZ_JAUBTL010000029.1:0-50907 GCF_036702475.1 Microcoleus sp. D2_18a_B4 | reverse complement strand
GTGGGGTCGCCTCTCAAATCGAAAATCGAAAATCGAAAATCGAAAATCGAAAATCGATTGACTCCTCAATCGCTAAAAGAACAAATGACTTTCCGGCTGAATATTAATCTCCATCGGCACAGCTTGCGGGTCAGCCGAAAGAGCAAACATAATCGCATTTGCAGCAGTTTCGGTACTCAGCATTTTTGACCTGTCTACCTTCAAACTCACATTATCCCAAAACGGAGAATCCACCCCGCCAAAATAGAATAGCGTAAACTTAATGCCGTAGCGTCGCAGCTCATCTGCCATGCACTTGCTGAAACCAACTACCCCAAACTTTGAAGCGCAATAAGCCGTTCCCATCGCCATCGAATGCTTGCCCAAAATCCCGACGACATTGCAAATGTGACCGGATTTGCGCTCTTTCATCACATTCGCCGCTGCTTGAGACGTGTAAAAACTGCCTTTTAAGTTCAAGTCAAGCATTGCATCTAAATCAGCGGGTTCTAACTTGTTCCACTGCTTGAGAATTCCGGCACCGGCGGCGTTTACGAGGGCATCAATTTGTCCGAAATGCGCCGCAGCTTTGTGCATCAGCGTCTCGACTTGCGGCAAATCGGTGATATCTGTGGGCACGCAGAGTACCTCTGTTGCTGAAAGTTCGCTAGCTAAAGCGTCTAATTTACTGCTGTCTCTGGCGGCGAGCACTAGCCTCGCACCCGCATCAGCGAGTTTGCCGGCCACCGCTGAACCGATGCCGCCAGTCGCACCCACCACAACCACAACTTTGTCGTGCATATCCCTTTACATTTCTTTACGTCCCGATTGTATGATAACTCAAGTTGCTAGTAATGGGGATGTTGATATAGCAATCCTTGCAGGAGTCGTAAATTTTTGACCCCACCCCAACCCTCCCCTTATCAAGGGGAGGGAGTAAGAAATTCACAAATTATTTAGGATGGCTATATATTTTAATTTTTAATTAATTGAGGGAAACTTGCCAGCCTTTTTCGGCTTTTTTTAGCTGGAGAGAAGCGCAGGATTGCAAAAATTTAGTAAATTTTCTACCAAGATTAAAATCTTTAATTATTTGGGTAATTTGTTTGCCGTATTGTCGGTGAAATTCGCTGCCTACATTGGAGAGAAATACAGAATTTTCAGGAGAGTTGCCGGTTAACTCGCCAACGATTTTGACAAGAGCTCTTTCCAAGTCTTCCAGAGAATTAATATCGGTCAAAGTCGCAGGTGCTGGCTGGTGGTTATTCAGATTTTCTTGGTTAAGTATTGGCGGTGGGGGCGGCAGCTTGACTTCAAAAAGAGTGACATAAGTTTGAGAAGTTTCTGAGGGTTTGTGGAGGGCAAAATCTGTGGGATATTTGAGAAAGATATCCCTGGTTTTAGTACCCAGCAAATGATGGGCAACAACTTGATTTAGGACTAAACCGTAATTTTCGTTAAATAAAGCTGAAACAGTAGAAAGTTTTATCCACTGAGTTGAGGTGCGTTTTTGCTCTTTTTTGATTAATTCTTTTAGTTGAATAACTAATTGTTCTAGGGGTGTAATTTCCGGTATGGTTACGAGGGAATGGGTTTCCACTTGTCCGGTTTTGCTGTTTAAAACTATGATTTTATCTATTTGTTTGCGGACTTGAAATACTGTTAATCCGTGGGCTTGCAGTGTGTTGCTGAGGTGAGTGAGGGCGCGATCGGACGAACAGACAAAAATCTCTTTGGCTGTGGGATAATGTACGAAAATCGAGGCGCCGACTGTAGCCATTTTTAAGTCGGCGCTGTCTTTGCCGGGGGGGACGTGAATTAGTTGATAGCCGCGCTGGTGAAATTCGGCATCTTTCTTGCCCATGCTGCGCCAGTTGGCAAAGGCAACTTTGATTTGGATGGGATAGTGGCAAATTCCCTCTAGGAATTTTTCGGTTTCGAGGGTGAGTTGCAAGTTTTCGACATCTAGCAGCAAGATAGCAATGCCGCTAGGAAGCGGGGCTGGTTGATTGGCTGTTGGAGTTGGAGGTTCTGACGAAACTGAGTTTTCTGATTTAGCTGGTGCTGTTTGAGATTGGGCTAGCTGCTGAATTTTGGCAGATAATTTGCTGAATTGAGGTGAATTAACGAATTCTGGAACCAGCAGAATTTGTAGGTATTTTTTCGCAGTCAGCAGCAGGGAATCTGTATCGCTGGCTACGCTGAAACTTTTTGTCAATTTTCCAATCAAAACTGACTGAAAATCAGGTTGGGCCCAGGGGGTTTTCCTGTATTTTTCAGCTATCCATTCGGGATGCTGTTCCTGAATGGTAATTAGGGTTTGAGCGATATAGCGACTGATGGCGCTCAATGCAAGAGGTTCTTGAGTCGCAAGCTCGGAAGTTCGATCGGGCATGGCCCTCTACAATGCGGGATGCTGTTTCAATTTATCACACTTCTAGTTTCTCGCCGGGATTCGGACGATCGCCCGCCAAATTAAACCGGCGACAATTAATGCCAATCCTGTCAGCCAAATTTGCCTCTCCACCCAGAAAGCCAGAAACAGACAATTCCCCAAACCCACCCAAGCCAACCACTGCGGATAAAGCCTTTCGGCGGGGGAAAGTTGCAGCGCGGCGAGGTTGGTGATAGCGTAGTAAATCAAAACACTAAAAGCGCTAAATGACCAAGTGGTTTTGACATCGCCGACGAGGATTAAAAGTGCGATCGTAACTTCCACAACCACCACAGCCACGTAGGGAGTTGTCCCTGAAGGATTCAGCCGCGCCAAGACTCTCGGCATATCCAAGCGTCGCCCCATCGCCAGCCAGATGCGCGACAACCCTAAAATTAAGTTCAGCAAGACTCCCAACATAGCGGTAATTGCGCCGACGGCTAGCAGTTGAGAAACTCCCGGAATTCGGAAACTGCGGGCGATGACTTCCAAAGGTGCAGTCGTGCCCCCTGTTTGTAAAGACAATTTATCGGCTCCCCCCGCGCCCGCGACAACTACTGCTACCCCGACGTAAAGCAGCATTGTCAGCACCAAAGTGAAAATTATGGCTTTGGGAATGGTTTGCCTCGGTTCCCGCACTTCCTCGCTCATTGTGGTGATGCGGGCGTAACCGCTATAAGCGACAAACATTAGGGCGGTGGCCTGGAAGATGGAGCCGATCGAGCTATCATTCTGTACGGTGGCCATTTCCCACCTTACCTCTGGCAAACCGACAGCAACAAACACCGCTAAGGATAGAAGTGTAACTGAGACTATGGCAGTATTGGCAATATTCGATCGCCTAATTCCCGTCAATACAATTAAAGTGATGGCGGCGAGGGCGACTAAAGCTGTTAGGATCAGGTAAGTGCGATCGGCTACACCAACTGCATTTAAAAAATACCCCGCAAAACCTAAAGCAGCAGTAGCAGCAGAAGCCGTTTTCGCCAACAGAAACATCCAGCCGGCAGTGAAACCCAGCCAAGGATTGAGATATTTGTAGCCATATTCATAAGTACCACCGCTAACAGGATGATTGGCCGCTAATTGAGCGCTGTTAAGGCCATTGCACACAGCAACAAAAGCTGCCATACCTACAGCCAAAATCACCCCCGGCCCAGCAACTTCCGCAGCAATGCCGATACTCACAAATACTCCGGTACCGAGGATTGAACCCAGGCCCATGAGAGTTGCGCCAAAAACACCTAACTCTCGCTTCAGCAGTGTTGAAGACATAAATATAGCGGTTTTCTGTTCAGTGCCATACTGATAGTAGGTTACATCTAGCAATATTTGCAATAATTCCGGCCGGGGCCTAAACCCCCGCCTCAAAAATCAAGTCCCCAGCTAGGAGGACTGCAATACTTCTTGAGAATGTTGCCCAATAGGAGTCAACACTAATATCAATTCCGCTTGCATTAGAATGATTAAACCGCAGAGTACGCAGAGAACGCAGAGGAAGAGAACAGAGAGATGAATACAGGACGATGAAGAGTGGATTTGAGATAATTCAAATACTATTACTATTTCATAGTGTTCTGAAGAGGACTTTAACTGTGAGACAGGGACTTAAGCCCCTGTCGGAATATAGCGACTGAGAGAAAGGAAAGCACCCTGGTATTAACCGAAACGGCCTTGAATGTAATCTCTCGTACTCGAATTGCCCGCAGAAGTAAAAATCTTACTTGTCGGCCCAAATTCAACCAGGCGGCCGATGCGACTTTCATCAGTATTAAAAAATGCCGTGTAATCAGAAACGCGAGCAGCCTGCTGCATATTGTGCGTCACAATCACAACAGTTAACTGCTGCCGCAGAGTCTGAAATAACTCCTCAATCTTCATCGTTGAAATCGGATCGAGAGCAGAACAAGGTTCATCCATCAGCAAAATTTTCGGCTTCACAGCCAAAGCGCGAGCAATACAAAGTCGCTGCTGCTGTCCCCCCGAAATCCCCTGAGCCGATTTCTTCAAATCGTCTTTGACTTCATTCCAAAGCGCCGCACTTTTTAGTGCAGATTCCACAATTTCATCTAATTCTGCTTTGCTTTTGCGACCAAAAATCCTCACGCCGTAAGCAATATTATCGTAGATGCTCAGCGGAAAAGGATTTGGTCTTTGAAACACCATCCCAATTTGGCGGCGCAAACTATTAATGTTTACTTTCGGGCTGTAAATATCCTGTCCAAAAAACTCTACTCTTCCTTTAATTTTAACCTTTCCCTCCAATTCACCAATCCGGTTGAGAGCTTTGAGAAACGTAGATTTGCCGCAACCTGAAGGGCCAATAATCGCCGTAATTTGCGGGTGAGGGATATTCATCGATAAATTTTCTAAGACTTTGTGAGTTCCGTAATAAAAACTCAAGTCCTGAACCCGCAGTGCTGGCATTGCATTGGGGTCAATTTCCGGGGTGGCATCTTCTAGGAATTTATCTGTATAGTCTTCGGATTTCAAGTTAGCTTTAGGTTTCATTATTTGCCTGGTTATATTGTTAATATTTGACTGAGAGATGCACTTTAGTTATTGATTTATCGATTTTGCAATCGTTTCCGAGTTACTGTACGGGATGCGACGCTAGCAATTAAAACCATCCCCAAAAGGACAGAGGCAGCAGTCCACGCCAATTCGTTCTGCTCCTTGTAAGGAGAGCTGGCGTAGCTATATATTAATACCGACATAGAAGGAGTCGGAGTTAGCAGTGTCTCTGGAATCTCTTTGAGTTTTGAGATAGTTTCTGCACCTATGGGAGACTGCATTATCTCGCCCAATTTATCAACTAAAGGAGGCCAAAATTGACTCGACAACGCCGTTACAATAAGCGGTGCGGTTTCGCCGGCGGCCCGGGAAGCAGCGAGTAAAATACCTGTGGTAATAGTTGGAAGTGCTGAGGGTATGATAATGCGAAACATAGTTTGAAAGCGTCCGCATCCCAAACCAGCAGAAGCGAGGCGGTAAGAAGTAGGCACTAATTTTAATGCTTGTTCTGTTGTCAGAGCAACCACTGGAAGCATGATGATGCCGAGGGCAAAACCGCCTGCTAAGGATGAAAATGCTTTGGTGGTAACGACAATTAGGGCATAGGAAAAGACGCCAACTACGATCGAGGGAACGCTGCTGAGAATGACGGTGATAAAGCGAATACTATTGGTAATCGCTTTGTTTTCTCTACCAAACTCCGACAAAAATATTCCCGTCATTACGCCTATTGGTACGCTGATTAAGGTCGCAATTCCTACCATTAAAGCAGTGCCGAGAATGGCATTTGCAAAACCGTTGGGCTGGTCTTCTACTCCGACGGGTGCTGGTAGAGACACTAGCACTTCCCAGCTCAAATGTGTGAGTCCTTCCCCCAATATTTTGTATAAAATAGCAAACAAAGGGAGCAGGGCCAGAGCTGTCAGAGCGAAAGCGATAACTGTCATTCCCCGGCTGAAAAGAGTTCGGCTTAGCGACAGGGGGTTGTTGATTTCTGCATCCAGAATACTGTTTGAATTTTGTGCTTGAGTCATGCGATTTTAGATTTGAGATTTTAGATTGAACCAGGGGGTAAATCCGGCGGCGCGGCTTGGAACCAAACTGCTTTCGATGATGTTAAGTTTTCGCTTCCTTGGCCCCAATTAGCTGAACTAACAATACTGCGATCGCATTTACCAACAAAGTGATCACAAATAGAATTAGGGCTAAATACATCAAAGCGCCGGTGTGCAGCGGTTCGATAGCTTCCCGAAATTGACTTGCCAAAACAGCAGGAATTGAGTAGCTGGGAGCGAGCAGGGATGGATTAATTTGAATCGAGTTGCCAATTACCATTGTGACGGCCATTGTTTCGCCTAATGCGCGTCCCAATGCTAATATGGTGGCGCCGATAATCCCCGAACTAGCTGCTGGTAATAACAGCTTGAATATCGTTTCCCAGCGGGTGGCGCCGAGGGACATGGAAGCACTTCGCAAATCTACTGGAACCGACAGCAAGACATCGCGGCTGATGGCGGCTACTGTGGGCAAAATCATAATCGATAACAGTATTCCGGCCGGGAGCATTCCGGGGCCTAAAGGTTCGCTGCTGAACAGGGGAAACCAACTGAAATTATCGAACAATGACTGCTGCAATGGCAACAAAAAGGGAATCAAAACAAAGATTCCCCACAGCCCAACTATCACGCTGGGAATGGCCGAGATTAATTCAACCATGAATCCCAAGGGCGATCGCACCCAAACGGGTAAGAAGTTCTCGCTAGTAACTATAGCTACTGACAGCCCTAAAGGAAGTGCGATGATTATGCCGATCGCAGAACTAATTACAGTACCATAAATAAACGGCAAAGCCCCAAACTGCAACTCACCGATATCCCACTTGGGATTCCACAAGAAAGAGAGTCCAAATTGGCTAATAGCAGGCCAAGCATCTTTAAAAATTACCGCACTCATCAAAAACAACGTACCCGCTGTCGCTAGGGCAAAACCCCATACAAATACTGTAAATCCTGACTCCATCCATAGACCTTCACCAGCAGTATCTGTCAAATCTACTTCTGTGTTTATTTCTGTCGGTTTCCGAGTCAATTTGTTCGGTTTTTTTGAAATATTGGTCATACCGAAATTATTGCGTATAAAGTGAAATATTGGCTTGAAAGACGAGTAATTCTAATGGGCTGGTAGGGTGTACAGTGCTCACGATTGGTATCAATTTAAGACGGAAACCTTCTATCTATCTCGTTTGTATCGAAGCCTCGCTCCCCCTAAATCCCCCTTAATAAGGGCAGGGCTGTTTCATTCTCAGAAAAACCAGGGTTTTGTAGGGCCGGTGCCAAGAGTGCCCGCCCAGCCGATAGACGAGCGGGTAGGGGTTTCAGATATCGGGGCTCTTCACGAGGGATTGCCCCTACAAGAGAATGAAACAGCCCTGCCTTAATAAGGGGAGTAGGGGTTGACTTTGAAAGCCTCATAAATCCCCCTAAATCCCCTTAATAAGCGGAACTTTCAATGCTCTTGTTCCCCCCTTTTTAAGGGGGGTTAGGGGGGATCGAGGATTTAAATACGAGCGAGAGGAATGTAAAATTTAGATGAGCCTCAGCTTAACTCATAACCCCGTGCGATCGCTCCAATTAACCTCTGGCAACCACAGTCTGATTAACTGCTTGAACCACCTTTTGAGCTGTAGCTGAAGGAATTGTAGTAAACTCTAACTGTTTGTTGATACCTTGACCTGTAGTCATCACCCAATTAACCATCTTTTTAATAGCCTCTGCTTTCGCAGCAGGGTACTGTTTGTAGATTAACAGCCAAGTCAAACCAACAATCGGATAACCGTCGTTAGGATTGCCTTCTACTAAGCGGAAATCTGCGGGGAATGTTTCCCCTGCGAAAGCTTTCTCTGCTTCAGCCAAGCTAGGATCTACAAACCGACCAGCTTTATTTTGAATAAATGCTGTTTGGAGATTGTTTTGCCGAGCAAAAGTATCTTGAACGTAGCCGATCGCACCCGCTGTATTCTTCACCAAAGCAGCTACGCCGGGGTTTCCTTGACCCCTGACAGGGCTTCCTGGCCAACTCGGCTGAGCGGCAGCTTTGATACTGCTACCAGTCGCCTGCAAGTGGTTAGCAAAAATAAAGCTAGTACCGCTGCTGTCTGCCCGTACAGCTACTCGAATCGCAGTATTTGGCAAGCCTTTAGCTTGTCCAGAAATTCCGGCTATTTTAGGATCGTTCCAGCGAGTAATCTTCCCTTCAAAGATGCCTTTCATGGCATCGTTACTTAGCCTTAGATTCGTCACTCCGGGCAAGTTGTAAACAACTGCAACAGCGCCGCCAGCAGTCGGAACAGCTATTACACCCCGCTTTACCTCAGCGATTTGTGCAGCAGTCATCAGCGCGTCGCTGCCTGCGAAATCAACAGTGCCTGCAATTAATGCTTTGATGCCAGCACCGCTGCCAGTTCCTTCGTAGTTTACAGTAATTTGATTTGCACTTCTCATCTGAGAGAAGTAGCGATCGTAAAGAGGTTTAGGGAAAGTTGCTCCCGAACCGTTTAGGGTAACAGCAGCTACAGCGGAACTAATCAAAGTTAGCGAAAATGCTGCTGCTGCTAGTGTCACTATAAAACTACGTCGCCAACGTCCTGTGAAAAAATTCATATTCCTCCTCTCCCTTAATAGCCGACTTTGCAAATCTACGACCTAGGATAGACTGAAATCCGCAAGGAAAGGGAGCAAAAAGAATAAGCTTGTTTTAAATTTTGGTTAATAATAGATTAAATAATAAAAGAATAAGCTTGTCTTAAATTTTGGTTAACAATAGATTAAATTTTCCGACCGAAAACTCGGAAACCTGATTTATTAAATACATCAGGGAGCGGACTGTGCGATCGCCACTTCATAAATTTTACCTTTTTTCTTAACTTTAAATATTTTACAGGACTGCAAAAAATCGGCAAATTTGGTGTCCAAATCCAGCGATTTCAGCTTTTTAGTAATTGGTTGACCGTATTGCTTTTTAAATTCGCCGGCTACCTGGGGAATCGGAATGTAACTACCTGGAGATTCAGCAGTTAATGCCATTACAATTTTTGCTACCGATGCTTCGAGGGCGGCAGATAATTCAATTTTTGAATCGGAGGGTTGTTGAACGAGTCCCACTTGATGTTCTGTACCGATTAATTTAATTTTAAACGTAGCTGATTGCAACTGCAAAAATTTGATTAAACTAGAAGCTTTACCCAAAAAGCTTTTTACAATTAAATCAGCATGAGAGTGATATTTAGCAAAAAAAACTTTCTTAATTCTTGTTACAGGAATAGCATCCTCTTTCAACTCATTTTTGGCAGAGTCAATTATTTCTACAAGTATATTTTTTAAAACATCCAGCGACTCAATAGCCTTTGAATTGACAGCAGGTATTATTTCTGGCAAATTTTGCTCCGCAATATTTGGAGGAACAGCAACGGTCGCCAAAGATGGTTCAAGCACCGGGGGAAGTTGGTTTTGTGCTGACTCCGCCAGTGCTGCTGCTGGGGAATTTGTAGAATTGAACGCAACATTACGGCGCTCTTGAAAAAGCTCAGCCACACTATAAAACCGAGCGATTCGCTCATCAATAGATTTGTGTTCAGCCTTCAACAACTCTGCAACTTGATTAGCCAATTCTTCAAAACTAGGGATTTCCTCTTCCCTTTCGCAAGAATAGTGCTTGCTCTCACCATTCTGACAATTTTCTACAGACAAAACCGAATTTTGCCGACGCACCCGAAACACAGTCACTCCCTGATTTTGCAACTGATTGCAAAGATGATTTAACAAACCATCCGAAGAACAGACAAAAACTTGTCGCACATCCCGATATCGATATAAAATAGCAGCGCCAAAAGCAATCATCTTACCATCAGCACTATTCGCACCGCCCGGAACGTGAATCAGTTCGTAACCGCGATCGTAAAGTTCAGCATCCAACTTCCCCGTACTCGGATTTTTCCAGTTAGCAAAAGCAATTTTAACTTGCAGGGGATAGTCGCACAAACCCGCTAAAAATTGTTCTGTATTAAGCTTAAGTTTTAGATTTTCGGCATCTAACAGCAAAATCGCAATCCCGCCTGACTCTGTGGTGGTTGCAGACTCGATTCCTTGCGGGATAGCTTCGCTTAACCGTGTTTCCGTGCATTGGCGACTTAAAGACTGCAGACTGGGCGGCTCAAAAAATTGTTTGCGACAAGCTTTGCAAAGATACCGCTGATGACCGTTGGGACGGCCGTTTTTACGAAGTTGGTCAGATTCACATCGAGGACATTTCATGTAACTATTATTGCAGCCTCCTCCCGAACCCAACAAGGCATTACCTATCTTCTTCTTTCTCTTCCTTCGCGCCCTTGGCGTCTTCGCGGTTCGTTAAATACGTATCTTTTGAGCGGTTCAGGAGTAACTTGTGGCAGTCGATCGGCTCATAATAACAAAAGAACGTTAACAATTCTTAAAAAAAATGGCTAGAGACTTGCGGGGATTCCTAAAACTACTCGAAGAACGGGGACAACTGCGCCGGATTAGCGCCTTAGTCGATTCCGACCTCGAAATTGCCGAAATTTCCAACCAAATGCTGCAAAAAGGCGGCCCTGGACTGCTGTTTGAAAACGTCAAAGGGGCCGAATTCCCCGTCGCAATCAATCTGTTGGGTACGGAAGAGCGCGTTTGCTGGGCGATGAACATGGAAAAGCCGATCGAACTAGAAGAGCTCGGCAAAAAACTGGGAATGCTGCAACAGCCAAAACCGCCGAAAAAGATTTCCCAAGCGATAGAATTCGGCAAAGTGCTGTTTGACGTAGTAAAAGCCAAACCCGGCCGCGACTTTTTCCCAGCTTGTCAGCAAGTGGTACTTGAGGGAGAAGGGCTGGATTTGAACAAAATCCCGATGATTCGCCCTTATGCGGGAGATGCGGGCAAAATTATCACCCTGGGTTTGGTAATTACCAAAGATTGCGAAACGGGTACGCCGAATGTGGGGGTTTATCGGTTGCAGTTGCAGTCAAAAAACACGATGACTGTACACTGGTTATCGGTGCGGGGCGGGGCGCGACACTTGCGGAAAGCGGCGCAGGCTGGTAAAAAGTTGGAAGTTGCGATCGCCCTGGGAGTTGACCCGCTGATTATTCTCGCCGCCGCAACGCCAATTCCTGTAGATTTATCGGAATGGTTATTTGCCGGACTTTACGGCGGTTCCGGCGTGCAATTGGCGAAGTGCAAAACCGTAGATTTGGAAGTACCGGCGGACTCGGAAATTGTGTTAGAAGGAACGATTACGCCGGGGGAAGTTCTGCCCGACGGGCCCTTTGGGGATCACATGGGTTATTACGGCGGCGTGGAAGATTCGCCGTTGGTGCGGTTCCACTGCATGACGCACCGCAAAGACCCGATTTATCTGACCACATTTAGCGGGCGGCCGCCGAAAGAAGAAGCAATGATGGCGATCGCGCTTAACCGTATTTATACGCCTATTTTGCGGCAGCAAGTATCGGAAATTGTCGATTTCTTCTTACCGATGGAAGCCCTGAGTTATAAAGCGGCAATTATCTCGATCGATAAAGCATATCCCGGTCAAGCGCGCCGGGCTGCTTTAGCATTTTGGAGTGCTTTACCGCAGTTTACTTACACTAAGTTTGTGATTGTTGTGGATAAAAGTATCAACATTCGCGACCCGCGTCAAGTAGTGTGGGCAATTAGTTCTAAAGTTGATCCAGTTCGGGATGTATTTATTCTGCCGAATACGCCTTTTGATACGTTAGATTTTGCCAGTGAAAAGATTGGTTTGGGAGGCAGAATGGGGATTGATGCTACTACGAAGATGCCGCCGGAAACGGATCACGAGTGGGGGGAAGTTTTGGAGTCCGATCCGGATGTGGCGGCGATGGTAGAAAGGCGTTGGGCTGAGTATGGTTTGGCCGATTTGAATTTGGGAGAAGTCGATCCGAATTTGTTTGGATATGAGATGAAATAAGAGAAGGAACCGTAAAGGCGCAGAGGAGAAGGGGAGAGCGATAATTTCTCCCTTTTTTTTCGGGAGTTTGATAAACTTAGAGTAACGTTCAGTCACTTCTGAGATTTTCAGTATGTTGGAATGGTTGCTCAGGCTTAAAAATGCAAAATGAAAAATTAAAGATGGAGGATAGACCATGACATCACAACTTCAACAAGCCATAAATCTGGCTCAGTCACTTTCCTTCATAGAGCAGCTTGAACTCCTAAAAACACTATCCACAATCATTCAAGAAACCCATTCTCTAGAAAACCAAGTCACGCCCGAAGCAGATATAGACTTTTCATCAGAAAGCTTTCGCACATCCGGGCGCCAAGCTGTAACCGGACAAACTCTACCCCTTTCTGAACTTTGGGAGGGCATCGAACAAATATCTTGCATTTGTTGCGACATTCCGGCAGGGGTTTAAACCCCTGCCTCAAAACGAAAGTCCACGCTTTGTGGACTGAAGAAATGATTGATTCAAAATTTAAAAAAAAGGATTGAAGCGGAGAGCGATCGCCTTTTCAGTCGTCTTTAGACGACTTGAGCTTTGAGGCGGGGGTTTCAACCCCCGACGGACTGTTGCAAAAAAGGATTGAAGCGGAGAGCGATCGCCTTTTCAGTCGTCTTTAGACGACTTGAGCTTTGAGGCGGGGGTTTCAACCCCCGACGGACTGTTGCAAGAAGTGCAAAAACTAAATCACAAATCAGTTTACCGTTCCAAAACCTCAACCAAATCTTCGATCATCAAATCGAAGACAGCAGCAAGTTTCTGCAAAGCCGTGTAGTCCACCGTTGCCATTTTGGGGGCTTGGGCGTATTTTTTAACCGTGCTGTAGGGAATTCCCGTTCTGTCAGAGACTTCTTTCAGCGTCCAACCCTTTTCCTGGGCTAGTTCTCGAACTCGCAACCTAATTAAACCGATCTTCCCGCTGACAAATCAGTTTATTGTTCCAAAATCTCAACTAAATCTTCGATCGCAATATCAAACACGCGAGCCATTTTGTTTAAAGCTGTGTAATCTACCGTTGCCAGCTTGGGAGAATGGGCATAGCTTCTAACCGTACTGTAAGGAATGCCCGATCGCTCAGAAACTTCTTTCAACGTCCAACCCTTCTCTTGGGCTAGTTCTCGAACTCGCAACCGAATTAACCCCATTTTCCCGCTGAAAAATCAGTTTACCGTTCCAAAACCTCAACCAAATCTTCCACCATCACATCAAAGACTTCAGCAAGTTTCTGCAAAGCCGTATAGTCCACCGTTGCCATTTTGGGGGCTTGGGCGTATTTTTTAACCGTGCTGTAGGGAATTCCCGTTCTGTCAGAGACTTCTTTCAGCGTCCAACCCTTTTCCTCAGCGAGTTCTCGAACTCGCAATCGAATTAATCCCATTTATGCTTGACAGCAGCTATGCTCATATCTTTTAATAAAGATAGTTAACAGCGATCGCCCCGTGACCTGAGAAATCTAGAGCGATCGCCTTTCATTCACCACCCACAAAAGTGGGAAGGATTTTCCTATGATACCAAAACAACCGACATATCGCGATCGACTTCAACCTTGGTGCATAATTCGCCACCTCCCCAACTGTCAGCGGTTAACAGTCGCCCGTTTCAGTCGCCGCCCCGATGCCGAATCTTACCTAAATGCACTGCGCCGCTTAATGCCCGCAGTCCCGCATACAATTGTTTTCGTAAATGCGCTGTCTGTCTTAGATGAAAATAGCGTTCCAATTCGGATGCAATTGTCGATCGAAGTTTAAGCGTTGAAAAGTGTGAACAACAGGTAAGATGCCGGTTCCACAAACATTAAAATATGTTGTGGCGTGGGCATCTTGCCCGCCCAATAAACAGGCAAGATGCCTGTTCCACAAATATTCAACTAAACTAGAAATAGATTTGAGTCAAGGAGTCACATCAATGCCATCTCCCTTTCCCGGTATGGACCCGTATTTAGAGCATCCTGAACTCTGGCCTGCCCTACACCACTGGCTAATTATTGAAATTGCCAGATTATTATCTCCGCAATTACGTCCTAAGTATTTAGTGTCTGTAGAAGTGAGAATGTATGAAACGGCTGACGACAATTTATCAATTGGCATTCCTGATGTAAACGTAATTCAGCAAAGAACTACAACCGAATTAATCACATCAAACGTAGCCGTTGCAGCGCCACCAACACAACCCTTGACAGTAAATATTCCCATGCCCTACCAGGTTCGGGAAGGCTATTTAGAAATTAGAGAAAGAGGAAACCAAGAACTAATCACCCTGATTGAAATACTCTCGCCTAGCAATAAGCGCAGAGGAAAAGGACGACAAATGTACGAACAAAAGCGAGAAGAAATTTTATCCAGTCGCACTCATTTAATTGAAATAGATTTATTGCGGGGCGGTCAAAGAATGCCAGTTATTGGCAATGAAATTGAAAGCCACTATAGCGTTTTGGTGTGTCGGGGAAATCGCCGTCCCAGAGCAGATTTGTACGCTTTTAACGTGCAGAACCCGCTGCCTGCCTTTCCTCTGCCGCTGCGATCGGGCGATACTGAACCTGTCATAAACTTGCAGGAATTATTCACTCAAATATACGACATAGCAAGTTACGACCTGAAGATAGATTATCGCAACTGGGAAGTCATACCAGCGCTGTCAGAAGCCGATACAATTTGGGCAGATGCTTGGTTGCGCGATCGAGGATTGCGAGATTAATTTGGGCTGCCGCCCAAATCTGGTTAAATACCCTATTTATTTCTTAGTCTGCGGAGGCAGACTTCGTTTGACTTGCAGAACGATTTCCCTCGCAGAATGACTTAATTCTCAAATTGCTTGAGGGCTAAACATCTTGACTTTGCATCAACCGCTGCTTCAAACGCGCCGGATCTCCCCGATCGACCACTTCGCCCTTTTCCAACAAAAAAGCCCCATCACAATAATTCAACTCATCCAAACGGTGAGTCACCCACAAAGCCGTAATCCCGCGATTTTTCACCAACCGCTGCACCGCCGCCACCAAATCCAACTGAGAATCAGGATCTAACAAAGCCGTCGGTTCGTCCAACAGCAGAATTTCGCAGTGACGGGCGATCGCCCCAGCAAGAGCAATTCGCTGCTTCTGGCCCCCACTCAAAGCATAAATCGGCCGCCGCTGCAAATCCAGCAAATTCACAGCCTCCAAAGCCTCCGCCACCCTCGCCCGCACCTGAACGTTAGAAAGCTTTTCCTCCACCAAACCAAAAGCCACATCCGCACCCACCGTCGGCATCACCAGTTGGTGGTCGGGGTTTTGGAACACAAAACCCACTCGCCCGCCCAGGTCAATTTCCCCCGACTGGGGGTGCAGCAGCCCAGCCATCAGCCTCAACAGCGTAGACTTGCCGCTGCCGTTAGTGCCCAAAAGCATCCAAAACTCGCCCTTGGGTACATCCAGAGAGCAACCTTGCAACACTCGATCGCCCGACGGCCAGGAAAAACCCAAATCCCGCACAGCAACGGCTGAGTGGCTCATATCGGCACCAACACCCCCAGCCCTCATTCTGCTCCCATCGAGACAAAACCCGGGGATCTGCCTGTAGATGACGCCCCCGATTTCTGAGAAACCACCACCCCAGAAATCTCGCTGCTGAGTACAGCCACCTTTTTCTCAGGATTTTTCTCGCAAGTGAGTTCCAAAATTTGCGGTTGGGAGTTGCGAATCGCCGCCAGTACCTGCTGGTAAACAGTCTCAGCGTCCGCCTCCAACTTCCGCTGCACCGACAGCGAGACGGGCGTATTCTTCACAATGATGTCAATGCTGAACATATAGTCTTAAAAACCTAAGTTTGGAGCTCTATCCTCAGTATATATATAGGACTTACCCACGGAAACCCAGTTTCTTAGAAAAATAAGAGGTTGAGGCCGATATATCTACCAAGCCACCGGGCTTCTGACGCAAAGCGCAGAGACTCCTATAGAGTAGAAGTTCCCAAAAGCAGGGCAAAGACTTCGGGGACTTCGAGGGCTTCGGGGACTTCGCACAAGTCAAAAGTCAAAAGTCGGAAGTTTTTTAAGAAAAACTTGCTCTTGTAAAGAATTACCTCTATAATCGTCAATACGGTAAAGAAAAGTAAACTCTGTTCATAATCCAACTTGTTTTCTGCTAAGCAGAGGCAACGGTTGAATACTAAGGACTAGAGGCAGATCCGTTGTAATTATATCCATTTGGAGATTTGCGTAAATGACAATCGCAGTCGGACGCGCCCAGACCGAAAGAGGCATATTTGATGTCCTCGACGACTGGCTCAAACGCGATCGCTTCGTCTTCGTAGGCTGGTCTGGCATCCTGCTATTCCCCTGCGCCTACCTAGCCATCGGTGGCTGGTTAACAGGCACCACCTTCGTCACATCCTGGTACACCCACGGTTTGGCAAGCTCCTACCTCGAAGGAGCCAACTTCCTCACCGTAGCAGTCTCCACCCCAGCCAACAGCCTCGGGCACTCCCTGCTGTTCCTGTGGGGCCCCGAAGCACAGTGGGACTTCACCCGCTGGTTCCAACTCGGTGGGCTGTGGACATTCGTAGCCCTCCACGGCGCTTTCGCACTGATCGGCTTTTGCCTGCGTCAGATTGAAATCGCCCGTTTGGTAGGCATCCGTCCCTACAATGCCCTAGCATTCACCGGCCCCATCGCCGTGTTTGTTTCGGTGTTCCTGCTTTACCCCTTGGGTCAATCAGGCTGGTTCTTCGCCCCCAGTTTCGGCGTCGCAGCAATTTTCCGCTTTTTGTTATTCCTGCAAGGCTTCCACAACTGGACGCTCAACCCCTTCCACATGATGGGCGTTGCAGGCATCTTGGGCGGCGCGCTGTTGTGCGCCATCCACGGTGCAACCGTAGAAAACACCTTGTTTGAAGACGGCGAAGGCTCAAACACCTTCCGCGCCTTCAACCCAACTCAGTCAGAAGAAACCTACTCGATGGTTACAGCTAACCGCTTTTGGTCGCAAATCTTCGGAATTGCCTTCTCCAACAAGCGCTGGTTGCACTTCTTCATGTTGTTCGTACCTGTCACAGGCTTGTGGATGAGCTCCATTGGCATCGTCGGTTTAGCATTAAACCTGCGCGCCTATGACTTCGTATCCCAAGAATTACGCGCTGCTGAAGATCCTGAGTTTGAAACGTTCTACACTAAGAACATTCTGCTTAACGAAGGCATTCGTGCTTGGATGGCTCCGACAGACCAACCCCACGAAAACTTCATCTTCCCTGAAGAAGTTCTGCCTCGCGGTAACGCTCTGTAATCAGCGCGAAATATCAAAAATTCCAACATTTTAAAAGGGTAAGATAAAGCAGTTTAGGCTTTACCCTTAATGCTTAAAAAGCTCCTGCCTGGTGGCGGGAGCTTTTTGTTTCCAGGATTCGATCGAATTAGCGCCCTAAAAAAAGTTGATTTTGTACAAAAACAAACTCTGCCTGCGGCTAGAACAACTCGTGTCTCTATATCTGGTGAAGTCTCCTATCTGGCAAGAAATCGATCGGCCTTTCCCAGCCCCCAGAGCGGCCATGCACCTGATAACCGCACAGCCCGGATTCTGAAGAAAATATGGGCAAATGGCTAAAACTGCGATCGTCCAATTGCTGTAGAGATCGATCAAAGACCTTGCAGCATCACTAATTTCCGCCGATATTGCAAAATTCTCAATTTGCCTCCCCCACTTCTAATTTCTTGTGTTATTCTGATAATTGTGACTACTGGAATGATACTCAGAACGCAAGTTCTTTCGGTAACGCTGGCAATGGCTAGCGCACAAATCATCACCTTAAATCTTGTATTTAGGTGATGTGCGTTCCAATATTAAGCCATTTAGCTAAACCTGGAGGTGATGCCCATGATAGAAAGTAGTAAACGCATGGGTCATCAGATTGGAAACTACCGGCTGTGCGCCGGGGCCGCTCACTAGCAGTCAGCCGTCGTCTCCAACGGGAAACGACTTCCACGGGGAACCAGGCTGAGCTAGGGATTCTCCCGGCAGTCAGGTTCTAATCTGAAGACCCGCTAGACCGCTCTCACCTCAAATAGTGTTAAATCTTGAGTAGGAAAACTTGAGACTAAACGCTATTGGTGAGAGCGGATAGTTTTTGGTCAGGGTTTCTACAGGTGGGCAGTTAATCTGCCATTGCTAATCCCAAAGAAAAAAATTTATGGCTGACCTAATTAACAATACCGAAATTCAAGAGCGCGCCAGTCAATTGTCAGGCTGGACGGTTGAAGGCAAACAACTGCGCTCTACCCGTTTATTTAAAGATTTTATCGAAGCGATCGCCTTTGTAAATAAGTTGGTCGCCCCCTCAGAAGCCGCAGCACATCACCCCGATATAGAAATTTCCTACAACAAAGTTACACTTAACTTGACAACTCACGATGCCGGAGGCTTAACTGAGAAAGACTTTGCGCTAGCCCAAGAGATTTCTACGCTAGATTAAAAGAGTGCCCGCTGGCCCAACAAGAGTCCCCGCTCGCGGAAAGCTGGCCAATAAAAAATCGACTGGGGGTTAGAATCGGGTGCTAAAAAGTCGAGAGGCCAAACGTTCAATCTATAAAAGGCTATTCCCCATCATCCGACCATGATCGTATTTGAAAAGCCAGAGTTCAAGAACGAGTCTGCAGCAGCAGAAAAAACCCATCTGATAGAAAAGCTTTTAGATATTGGCGCGGCTCTGTCGAGCGCCCAAGATTTGGGCGAGTTGTTAAACTTAATTTTATCCAAAAGTAGAGAAATTACCTACAGCGATGCTGGCAGTGTTTACTTAGTAGATCACAGCGACGAAACACCTAAGCTGCTGTTCAAGGTAGCGCAAAACGGTTCTAAACCCAGCCTGTCGTTTAAAGAGTTTGCTCTGCCACTGACAGACAAAAGCTTGGCGGGATACGTGGCAATAACAGGTCAAAGTTTGAACCTGTCTGATGCCTACGACTTACCCCCCGGCGTACCCTACCGGCTAGATACCAGTTTTGACAGGGATATTAATTACCGCACTTGCTCGGTAATGGTACTGCCGATGCAAAACCGACAGGGGGAGACAATAGGTGTACTGCAACTGATCAACCGCAAAACAAAGGCAGATACGGTGCTGACAGCAGACAATGCCTGGGAAGCGACGCAGCAGTATTCGGAGTGGGAAGAAAGGATAGTTCGATCGCTCGCTTCTCAAGCAGCAATCTCGATCGAGCGCAATCAACTCCAAGACAGCATAGAACATTTGTTCGAGGGCTTTGTCAAAGCCTCGGTGCAAGTCATAGAAGCCAGAGACCCCTGTACCTACGGCCATTCAGAACGAGTAGCAGCCCTGACAGTACGCCTTTCAGAAGAAGTAAACACCGTCAGCAGCGGACGCCTGCGCTCTATTTACTTTAACAACCGCCAAATTCAAGAACTTCGCTACGCCGCCCTGCTGCACGATTTTGGCAAAATTGGAGTGCCCGAAGCAGTTTTGACCAAACAGAAAAAGCTCTACCCCGCACAGCTAGAAATCATTCGCCACCGCTTTGGCTTAGCTCAGCGGACGATGGAAATGGAATGCGTCCAGTCTAAATATAAATACTTGCTGGAGCATTCAGCCTACCGAAAACACCCGATCCAGGAGCCAGAGTGCGCTCAATGCCGGGAAATCGAACAGCTAGACACTAAGCTAGCAGAGGCGAAAACCAGATTAGCAGAATACTGGGAAGTGCTGCTAGAGGCAAACGAGCCTCACATTTTGCCAGCCGAACCCTTAGCTCAACTGCGAGAAATTTCTCGACAAACTTATAGAGATATAGATGGGGCAAGGAAACCCCTGCTGAACCCAGACGAGATCGTGCAATTGATGGTTTCCAGGGGCAACCTGACGCCGGAAGAACGATCGGAAATAGAATCTCACGTAACTCACACTTACGAGTTTCTGAAACAAATTCCTTGGACAAAGGATTTAAAAAATGTTCCAGACATTGCCTACGGACATCACGAAAAACTGGACGGCACAGGCTATCCGCGAGGTTTAAACAAGTCAGAAATTCCAATTCAAGCGCAATTGATGACGATCGCCGATATTTACGACGCCCTGACAGCAGGCGATCGCCCCTATAAGCGAGCTCTGCGAACAGAGGCAGCGATGAAAATTTTGCGGCAAGAAGCAGCTCACAATAAAATCAACGCCGATTTGTTAGAACTGTTCGATAACCGCCAAGTCTTTAGCGTTCTCGGACACAGCTTGGATGTTAAAGTCGAATCAGCCTAGACGAGTCAGGCGTGCTGTGCTAAAAAGTAAATAGGCGATCGGGCGCTATCAAGGGTCAGCAGTCAAATCAATCCACAGCCCAAGTAGGGTCTGGTTTTGAAGCAGTTGAGTACAGGTTAAAAAACAGGCTCCATGCAGCCGTCAGTCACATCTATATACTCGGTCAGCCCGAAAGAATCAAAAGAAAAAGTGAATTTTAGGTCTCTTTTTAGAGTATGCTAGTTGAGCAACGACTGACCACATAGAAGACTAAAAAAGTTTCTCTGTAATCGGTGTGAGGATGAGAGTGAATATGTCGAAATTTTTGTGGAGTTACTTACTAATCAGCCCAGCAGTCTTAGGAGCTACCCTAGTAGTTTCTTCGAGCGCGATGGCAGCAGACGCTCAGCAGGCTGCTGATGCGCTCAATCCCGCGGCAGCAAAAGCTGAAACCGCTGAAACCTCCGAAGCGAAACTAAATGCTTTAGCTGCTGTTTCCGAAACAACTGCAGCAAAAGCTGAAACCGTTGAAACCTCCGAAGCGAAACTAAATGCTTTAGCTGCTGTTTCCGAAACAACTGCAGCCTCCGAGCCAGTAGAAGAAATTTCCCAAGCCGCTGGCAGCGAAACCCAGGCAGCGATGGCAGATTTGGCCACGCCTGCAACTGAAAGTGCGATCTTCGGAGCCAACACAGCCCCTGCTGAGGCAGAGCCCCAAGCGGCATCACAACCTACAAGTGAATCTTTAGCCGCAGCCCGGCCAGCAGTCGCTCAACCAGTAGAAAATTCTGCCCCGGCAGCCCAACTAGAAATTCCAGCCCCGGCAGCTACCGCTCTCCCAGAGCAAATCGGTGCAGTTCAATTAGAAACTCCAGCCCCGGCAGTGGCAGAGTCGGCAGAACAAAGTTTGCCAAAACCGGCTGAATCTTTAGCCCAAACTGCCGCACCACAAGAGCAAAACCCAGCCGCCACATTAGAACAGCTCAACCAGTACACCACCGAAGGTGCTGTCGGCAGCGAAACTGAAGGTCAAGTTACCTCAGTATCTCAACTTTCCGACGTGCGGCCCACAGACTGGGCATTCCAAGCACTGCAATCCCTAGTCGAGCGCTACGGCTGTATTGCCGGTTATCCCGACGGCACATTCCGCGGCAACCGGGCAATGACCCGCTACGAATTCGCAGCCGGTTTAAATGCTTGCTTAGACAAGGTGAGCGAGCTCATTAGAGCAGGCAGTGGCAACTTCGCTACGAGAGATGACTTGGCAGCCCTCCAACGGCTCCAAGAAGAATTTGCAGCGGAACTGGCAACCCTGCGGGGTCGCGTCGATGCTTTGGAAGCTCGGACAGCCGAACTCGAAGCCAACCAATTCTCCACCACTACCAAGCTGACTGGGGAAGCAATTTTCGCTCTCAGCGACGACTTTAGTAGCGACGTTAGCGTTTTTGGCAGAGACGGCGAAAGAATCGGCAGCAACAACAACGAAACCGTCTTCCAACAACGGGTGCGTCTGAATTTAAACACTAGCTTTACCGGCAGAGACTTGCTGCTGACCAGGCTTCAAGTCGGCAACGGCCAAAGATTTAACCTTGGGGCTACCAGCGAAGGGACTCAAACTTGGAATTTTGTCGGCAGAACCGACAACGTTGTTGCCCTCGACACCTTGCTGTACAAGTTCCCGGTCGGTCAGCGACTGAACGTTAGCCTGATAGCCAACGCTGGCGTTTGGGACGACATTATGCCGACTGTCAACCCTTACTTTGAAGACTTTGACGGCGGTAACGGGTCATTGAGCACCTTTGGACAGCGTAACCCGATTTATCGCTTGGGCGGTGGCGCAGGTATCGGGTTTGACTATGCCTTCGGTGGCAGGGGCTTGCTGGGCGGCGTGTTCGGCCCGACTTCTCTGTCGTTCGGTTATTTGGCGTCAAATGCAGCCAGTCCGGCTAGGGGTGCAGGCTTGACGAACGGCGACTACGCGGCGATGGGTCAGTTGACTTTTACCCCCGGACGCAACTTGCAAGTTGCTTTCAACTACAACCACGGTTACTTTAGCAGAGGTAACTTTGGGTTTGACAATGCTTTATCGAATGGGCCAGGCAGTCTCGGCGGTTTCACAGGTACCGGCGTGGCTAATTCTCTCAACGGTTTGAGCGAGGGCTTTGATGGCTTCCGCGCTCGCAAAGTTGTCAGCAACTCCTACGGTGCTCAGGCTTCGCTGCGACTGAGCCCGAGATTTATCCTGGGTGGCTGGGCTGGTTTAACCAATGCCCGCATTCTCGGCATCGGCGATGCGAGAATTTGGAACTACGCTGTCACCTTGGCTTTGCCTGATTTAGGGAAAGAAGGCAACTTGCTAGGGTTCGTGGTAGGTCGTGAGCCTTACTTGGATAAACTTGAAGCTGCCAGCAGTTTGCGGAGCTTCCGCAACGATGATTCCTATCACGTCGAAGGGTTCTACAAGTTTCAGCTCTCTGACAACATTTCTGTTACTCCGGGCGTGATTTGGGTAACTAATCCTAATCAAGATGACCGTAACGACGACATCATTATTGGTACTCTGAGAACTACTTTCACGTTCTAAGAGCGGGTTAGAAGAGGCAGGGGGGTCATACCCTCTCTGCTGGCAACTCTAAAGACCAAGTTGAGCCCTGTCTGCTGCAGGGCTTTTTTGTTTGCCGGATGAATAGGGCGCCGACAATCTCTTAAAAATTTAAAATTATCAGTCATAGACGCAGAAACCAGGTTTCTTGAGGTAAGGCTGTGGTGGAAGGGGAGGGAGTCGAAACGAGAAACTGGGTTGGTTGAGTTCAGATTGCCGATCGTTCCCACGATCGAGTGATGAAAGTCGATTAAGTTCAGTGGAAAACCGGGGTATAATAAAAAGTAAAGTTAGGAGTTAGAATTGGGAACTCAACATTGAGGAGAATTTTAACCTCTGACTTAGGAGTTGATAATTCGGGTATTTGAAGCAATTATGGTAGAACTCTCCTGTAAAAGCGAATACGCAATCTTAGCTTTGCTGGAGCTTGCCGATTGCTACGATGAAGGCGAGCCTCTGCAAATTCGCCAGATAGCGGCTCAGCAAAATATTCCCGATCGATATTTAGAGCAGTTGCTGGCTACCATGAGACGCTGCGGGCTGATTCGCAGCCAGCGAGGAGCTAAGGGAGGTTATATCTTGGCGAGGGAACCCTGGAAAATTACCCTCCTAGAAATTATCAACTGTCTCGAAGGCTCAGAGTTTGATCGCTCTGAAAAAGACTCGCCTGCTCAAACTGTAGAAAGTGCGGTGATTTGGGAAGTTTGGCAAGAAGCTCGATCGATTGCCAACTCAGTGTTGCAAAAATACACGCTACAGGATTTGTGCGAAAAGCGCAATGGCAGACGGCAGCTCGATATCATGTATTACATCTAGTTAGTATTACCAACTAGGAATTAAGATTTACTTTCAACCACAAACTGACAAAGATTATGCGTATTGCTGGTGACATTACAGAATTGGTAGGGCGGACGCCCCTGGTGCAACTCAACCGCATTCCCCAAGCCGAAGGCTGCTTGGCTCGGATTGTGGTAAAACTCGAAGGCATGAATCCGGCAGCCTCGGTGAAAGACCGCATCGGTGTCAATATGGTCAATCAAGCCGAGGCCGAAGGGCTGATTAGTCCAGGGAAAACGGTTTTAGTGGAACCGACTTCTGGCAATACCGGAATTGCTCTGGCAATGGTGGCGGCGGCTAAGGGCTACCAGTTGATTTTGACCATGCCGGATACGATGAGCACGGAACGCCGATCGATGCTGCGAGCTTACGGGGCCCAACTAGAACTGACTCCCGGAATTGAGGGCATGAGCGGCTGCATTCGCCGCGCTCAAGAGATTGTGGACAAAACTCCCAATGCGTATATGTTGCAGCAGTTTCGGAATCCCGCGAACCCGCAGGTTCACCGTTCGACAACGGCTGAGGAAATTTGGGAAGATACAGACGGCGAGGTGGATTTCCTGATTGCGGGAGTCGGCACCGGCGGTACGATTACGGGTGTGGCAGAGGTGATTAAGTCCCGGAAACCCGAGTTTAAGGCGATCGCCGTTGAGCCGGCCAATAGTCAAATACTGTCGGGCGGGAAGCCAGGGCCTCACAAAATTCAAGGTATCGGTGCTGGTTTTGTGCCGCCGGTGCTGAATGTGGATTTGATCGACGAAATTATAGTTGTTACGGATGACGAGTCGATCGCCTACAGCCGCCGCTTGGCCAGAGAAGAAGGGCTGTTGTCCGGTATTTCCAGCGGTGCAGCACTATGTGCGGCGGTGAAAGTCGGCAAGCGTCCCGAAAATGCAGGGAAATTGATTGTGATGATTCAGCCTAGCTTCGGCGAACGCTATCTGAGCACTCCCTTGTTCCAAGATCCAGAACTCAATCTGGCGATGGCCCTCAACTAGGTCAGCCTCCCACCCAAGTCGCAGAAACTCAGAGCAGGGCGTACAGTGTACGCCCTGCTTCGCTTGGCTTTTTAGCTTAAAGAATTGCCCTAGATTGTAACTGCATCGATCGCGATCAAGGCCAAATTTCTCCAGGGGCTTTTTTTGAACGAACCGCTTTCGGCGCGTTAGGGAAGCGACGGGTAAGCGCCCTTGTCGGGAAGGAAGCAGCTAACAATTGCTCGAAGGAGGGCTATAGCGGTTCTCAAGCGTGGTGAGGTATGGGGGCTTTGTCCTATGCCCTATGCCCTATGCCCTATGCCCTATGCCCTATGCCCTATGCCCTATGCCCTATGCCCTATGCCCTATGCCCTATGCCCTATGCCCTATGCCCGCGAGAGCACCTCATGTTACCGAGAAAGGCTATATATGAGCCCCCAATGTCGCTCGGCTTGCCACTTCAAAAGCATCAATCTTTTTCTAAAATAGATTGATGATAAGTTTAAAACTGACGTTTTCAACTTACACTTTTTGGCATTTATATCAGATAAATACCTAATAAATTAGCAAATAATGATATTTTTGTCAAGCTTTTTTTCACAAATTATCCAGATTTCAAGGAAATAACAGCGTGTCTTCCGTTATCAATCACTACAAAACCCTAAAGATTAGCCCAACCGCAACACAAGCCGAGATTAAACAAGCATACCGCCGTTTAGTCAAATTATTTCATCCAGACAGCAACAGCGACACAGCCGGTCACGAAGAGATTGTCCGCCTCAATGCAGCCTATGAAATATTAGGAGACGCCCAGCACAGACAATCTTACGATCGCCAACTTTCCGAGCAAACCGAACAGCAATCACCAGTCGCACCAAACGTCAGCCGCCAGCAACAACAAACAGCACGGGACGCTGACGAACTAATGGAACAGTGGCTGATTAAAGTATACAAACCAGTCAATAGAATGCTCAACAGCATCTTGAAGCCACTTAAAAAAGAAATAGACGAATTGTCAGCAGATCCGTTTGATGACGAACTGATAGAAAAGTTTCAACTTTATATCGAAACCAGCCGCGAGTATCTCAAAAAAGCTCATAACTTTTTTACATCCATGCCCAATCCATCTAATGTAGCCGGAGTTGCGGCCCATCTCTACTACAGCATCAATCAAGTCGGAGACGGAATAGAAGAATTGCAGCTATTTACCCTCAATTATGACGATCGCCACTTGCACACCGGTCAAGAACTGTTTAGAATTGCCGCTAGACTGCGGCGGGAAGCACAGGATGAATTAAAAATTAAAAGTTAAAAAAGCAGATTGTTCCGGGAGCCTCTCAATGAAAGCAGGCAAGCTAGAAATTGGAGTTAGGAGCCAGGAGCCAGGAGCCAGGAGGAAAGAGCAAGAAGGAAGAAGGAAGGAGCCAGAATAAGTGTTTTTACAAATATGAGATGCTCCCATTGTTCCCTCTTCCCTCTTCCCTCTTCCCTCTTCCTTATTCCTTCTTCCCTCTTCCTTCTTCCTCCTTCCCTCTTCCCTCTTCCCTCTTCCCTCTTCCTTCTTCCTTCTTCCTTCTTCCTTCTTCCTTCTTCCTTCTTCCTTCTTCCCTCTTCCTTCTTTCAAATTCCAAAAAGAACTTGAATTCGCTTGCGAATTTTAATAAAAGGAGTTTGTCCCAGAGAGTCGCCATCTAACAATCCTAAATCTCTCAAAGCTTGCTGGCGTTCCGACAATTTTTGAGCAATCTGATCTGCTAAATTCGGCTGTTCTATTAAAAGTTTTTGCAAGTCGTGGCGTTCCACCACAAACAAAATTGCATCTTCGCTAGTTTTAACCGTCGCGGTTCTCGGAGTTCCCAACAGCAAAGATATTTCCCCAAAAAACTCGCCCTCGTGAAGCGTAGCAATATACTGATCGGCTTTTTGAGAAAGAACTTCTACAGTACCCGAAAGAATAATATAAAAAGAATCGCCAGGGTCATTTTCTTTACATACAACCTGTCCCGCTGGAAACAGTTGTCGGTAGCCGTATTCAATTAACTGTCGCAGTTCTAAATCCGTACACTGTTCAAAATAAGTTACTCGCCGCAACAAATCTCGCAGCGTCCAATTATTAGGGGATTTAGACCCTGAATTTTTATGATCGGAAACCGTGGAATTAGATTTGATTTCTGTAGAATGTGTGGCATTCTGCGGAAAAAGTTTGCCGTTGGAATTATCGTCTTTGTTATTGTGAAAAAGTTGAGTTAACTCTTGCGGGTTTCGCAGCCATAAATCCCTCTGTGGAAAGGGAATTTCGATATTTCGGTGGCGAAATTCGTAATCTATTAAAAAATAAACTGCACTTTTAATAGCATCGCTTTCCTGTGGCTGGTCAATCCAAACTAAAAGTTCAAAATTTAAAGCGTGATCTCCAAAACCGCAAAACCATACTTTAGGAGAAGGATGGGATAAGACATTCGATTCCATCCGCGCCGCAATTAATAGCGCTTCCGTAACTATTACTGGGTCAGAGCCGTAAGCAACGCCGACGGGGATGTGGATGCGGCATCTGGGGTCTTTGTAACTCCAGTTAATAATGTTAGTTTCGACAAACTTAATGTTGGGTATGATTACAAAGAGACCGTCAATTGTTTTTATAATCGTAGAGCGGATCGAAATGGTTTCTACCGTTCCTAATAACTTGTCTATTTCAATAAAGTCTCCGACTCTAATTTGGTGCTCGAATAGCAGGGTGAGACCGCTGATAAAGTTGCTGGCGAGATTTTGCAAGCCGAAGCCGAAACCAATGCCGACAACGCCAGCTAAGACGGTGAGAGAAGTGAGGTTGATGCCGGCACTTTGCAGGACGAATATACAGCCAAGCGTTGCTAAAATATAGCTAATGATGGTGGAAATTGCTTCTCGACTGCCACGATCCAATCCCATCCGAACTAGCAGGCTGCGCTTGATTCCTTCACTGATAATCTTAGCTAGAATGAAGGCAAATATAGCTAAAACTATCAGTTGGACGATCGCACTGATGGACAGATGAGCGTCCCCGATATAAAAGAGGGGGGTTGTCATCGCACCCGACCAATCTTCAAAAAAGCGATCGGCTCGTGAAGTAATCCAATTCATTAATATTTGGTAAGGGGTAATGGGTGATTAGTTTTGAGCGCAACTGAACCGCCAACTGCTAACTATTGCAGAGCTTAGGCGAAAAACTCGAACTGTGGAGTGCCCTGTGTTGCAAAAAAGGTCGATTCCTTACCGCAACGGGCCCGCTTCGCGAACGGGATAAATCCGCACGCGCGTACTTTCTCAAAGGCTCGTAACTGATGGGTTAGCAATTGATGGCGAGAAACTGTTTTGTAGCGGTATTTTCTGCCGGATATCTGTGTTGTGGCGTAAAATGGGCCCCGCGGCTCGATCGAGCGACGACGTGTTGCCAATATCGGGAAAATTGGTAGAAATTCATTTACAGCACCCTCAAATAATCGAAAAATTCCAGCAAAAATTAGTTTATCCTTAAGAAGCGAGTCCTTTACAGAACTTAACAAGCTTACCCTACTTGACTTTTATGCAGTGCATCATCAATCGTCGGGCACAGTTTTCGGCGAGTCACCGGTACTGGCTGCCGGAGTTAAGCGAAGCCGAGAACTTTGAGCGGTTTGGCCCAACTGCCCGCGCACCGGGACACGGACACAATTACGTCCTTTACGTTTCCATGATAGGAGAACTCGACGAGTACGGCATGGTCCTCAACCTGTCTGATGTCAAGCACGTCATCAAGCGGGAAGTTACCAAGGATCTCGATTTTTCCTTTCTTAACGAAGCGTGGCCGGAATTTGAGCAGACTCTGCCAACTACCGAAAACATAGCACGGCAAATTTGGCTGCGGCTAGCCCCTCATTTACCTGTGAGCAAAATTCAATTGTTTGAACATCCCGAACTTTGGGCTGAATATTTAGGAAACGGAATGGAAGCTTATCTAACTTTGTCCACTCATTTTAGCGCGGCCCATCGGTTGGCTCGTCCCGATTTGAGCTTTGAAGAAAACTCGGAAATTTACGGCAAATGTGCTCGTCCGAACGGTCACGGTCACAATTATCATTTAGAGGTGACTGTTAAAGGGGAAATTGATGCGCGGACTGGCATGATTGCGGATTTGGGAGCTTTACAAAAAGCCGTTGACGATTATGTTGTTGAACCTTTCGATCACACTTTTTTAAATAAGGATATTGCTTATTTTGAGAACGTTGTGCCGACTGCGGAGAATATTGCTGTTCGGATCGGGCAATTGTTGCGATCGCCCGTTCGGGAATTGGGCGCAGAGTTGCACAAGATTAAGCTGATTGAAAGTCCGAATAATAGCTGTGAAATTTTCGGTGCTGATTTAGAGGAAGTGGCGACGGAACTTCAGCAGCCGGAAGCGGTTTTAGCTGGGGTTTAGAGCTGAATATCTGCTGGTAGATTCACCAGTCTTCTCTGTATATCCGAGAGTCCGGCAGTCCGAGAGTCCGACAGGGGTTTTCAACCCCTGTCTCATAGCTAAAGTCGTCTGAAAGAAAACTACAATTAATCATATTTTCCTTGAGAAGTTGGCTCATTTTTAGCTTCTTCCAGACCATTATACTTTTGTGAGAACTTCAGAGCGATCGCCTGGAGAATCCTCAAAGATTGCGCCTTGTTTAATCAGGTCTTGCTTCATCGATTCAGAAATGCCTAAGTTCGAGCTGAATCGGGCTTTCTCAACCTTAGTCTCACTCAGGTCGGCACGACTCAGGTCGGCACGACTCAGGTCGGCATAACTCAGGTCGGCACCGCTCAGGTCGGCACGACTCAGGTTGGCACGACTCAGGTCGGCACGACTCAGGTTGGTACGACTCAGGTTGGCACGACTCAGGTTGGCACGACTCAGGTTGACACCACTCAGGTTGGTACGACTCAGGTCGGCACCACTCAGGTTGGCACCAAACAGCTTGGCATCAAACAGGTCGGCACGACTCAGGTCGGCACCACTCAGGTCGGCATCACTCAGTTTGGCACCAAACAGGTCGGCACGACTCAGGTCGGCACCACTCAGGTCGGCACCACTCAGGTCGGCACCACTTAGTTTGGCACTGCTCAAGTCGGCACCACTCAGGTCAGCACCACTTAGTTTGGCAACACTCAGGTTGGCACCTCTCAGGTCGGCAAAACTCAGGTTGGCACCTCTCAGGTCGGCAAAACTCAGGTTGGCACCTCTCAGGTCGGCATCACTTAAGTCAACCCCACTCAAGTTTCGATGGCTAATTTTCTGAGTAACAATCTCTCGTACTAGACACCACTTATTATTGAGTTCGTTACTTTCGTCATCCTCTGAGCTTTCACTCAAAATTTGAACATCTTCAACAGGAAAACCGCTTACTTCCTTTAATTCTCCTGATTTGATGCGAGATACAAGCCGAGCGATATCCTCTTGAGAACCCTCTACAGTTAATCGGATGCTGCCCTCTTTAATATCAGTGATTTTTATAGTGTCTCCTGCAAATTCTCGTAAAATAAATTCAACCCTACTTGAATCTCCAAAGGAATTTATATCACCTGTCAATTTAATTTCAGCTTTAATTGTATTAGTTATTTTATCTATTACAGTCACTTGGCGGTAAAATGTTGGTGTTGGCCTTTTCTCGCCTCCTTCATTAATATCAGGGTTTATGCAATCTGTTTTTCCTGGTATTTGAGATGGTTTTTCTTCTGAGAATTCCGCTATTTTCGTCCAATCTAATTTCAGTTCTAGACATATCTTTTTAAAGGAATCAAGCTGAATGGGCTGGCAATTAAAAAACTTGGTAACTGTACTGCGTGCTAAACGCTGAGTTTCGGCAAAGTTACTTTTTGTATCAAATCCTAGCCGGATCAGAGCTTTTTCTGCTATCTTTACACCTTCTGAAGATGCGGTGATAGTTATCTTCTTCTTTTTTCTGATGCTTAGGTCAGTCATAATGTGGAGAGTGTTTTGACACGATCGCTGACAAAATCGAAACTAGACCATAGGACAATCATAGAGCAATCACAAGAGAGCGACAAGTAAATCATTGTGTAGTCAGGGTTTCAAGCATTTTGCTTCACACTAGAAGTATAAAGTTTAGGCTCAACGAAACCCATGAATAACCAGCCAATCACCCACTCTGACTCCACAATAGAAATGATTATTGCCAAAGAACGATGGCGCCAAGCCCACCATAGTTTTAACTTGGCCTTTGTAAGTACCGCAGCCTGTGTCCTCATCAGTTTTGCGGGAGTTGGGCTTGTACTTCTGGGCAAAGCCTCAGAGGGCACTATCACGGCAACAGGAGGTCTGGCATCGACTGCTTATTGTCTCAAGCTGTCCAAAGAGGCCAATGACAGACTTGATAAGGTTGCGGAGGATCTCAACGACGATCGATAGCAGGTTGATTGCAGATAATTAGAGCAATACGACTGACGCAACAATCATCAGGATCGATCGGGGCAACCACGGCGGGATTGCCCCTACAAAACGCGCTTATTCAGAGAAAAATACCATCGCTCGCACTTTTTTAAATAAGGAGATTTCCTATTTTGAGAACGTTGTGCCGACTGCGGAGAATATTGCTGTTCGGATCGGGCAATTGTTGCGATCGCCGGTTCGGGAATTGGGCGCAGAGTTGCACAAAATTAAGCTGATTGAAAGTCCGAATAATAGCTGTGAAATTTTCGGTGCTGATTTAGAGGAAGTGGCGGCCCAAAGTCAGCAGCCGGAAGCGGTTTTAGCTAAGGTTTAGAGCTAAAAATCGGGTCTGGTTCACCCGGATCTTTGGCTAATTGTGCAGATTGGTGAACCCGGCCCTACCAGCCTAATGATGATTTCGAGGGTTATTCAACCGGATTAGGCGCGAGAATATATTTTTGGACAAAAGTTCCACAGCCAGAATTATTGGCACTTTTCCTGAAAAGTCAGGCTGCGCGCGTATTTTGGAGATAGTAAGTCAGCATTCCTCATGTCAGCTATTCTAACTGCTGAGACTATGAGGTCGATCGCCCGATCGCTGACAACCAAGCACTAATTTCTCCTAAATGAGTTGACGTTTATGCGCGTCTCTAATCTAGCTCTCTTAAGTCTGGCTGCCCTCGCATCCCACAATTTAACTGCTAATACTAGCGCCAATCCTGCTGCACCTCCTATTTCTCCTCAGACACCGCAAGCTAGCAACTTTGTTGATGCCGTAAATAATACTGAATCGCGTCGGGCTGAGTCAATTAGTGAGCCTGAGACGATCGCCTACGAACAATTTTCCCCAAATATTACCGTATCCCGTCGGGCTGAGCCAATTAGCGAGCCTGAGACGATCGCCCACGAACAATTTTCCCCGCGAAGTGCTGTAAAATCGCCGACAGGTTTACTGGTAGCGGCCGCTCAACCCGATGTATCTCCTAGTGCAAAAAGCAAGGCGAATCCTCCTGCTGCATCCGGCGATGAACTAACAAAATCTTTACAAGAAACCTGGCTGGCTAAATTAATCGAAACCGGGGCTGAAAGCAATCCTCAAGTTCGCGAGGTTTTCGCTTTTATCTCCCCGTCTACTGGCAGTTCTGAATCTGGATATGGTTTTAATAGTACCATAACTCTGCTCAATATTTTACTAATTCTTGGTACGGTATTTCCACCGGTGACAATTGCATTTTTTTGGATGATGCGACGGCTGATAATCAAACAGTTGGTTGCTGATGCCAATAAACGATTGCAGGGCATTGGTGTATTGGAATCCGAGCTCAGAAATTCTAGCCAACTGACTCAAAAGTTGAAGGATGAATTAGAAGCACAAATGGGTGCAGCTAAACAATCCCTTGATTTTTTAACTAGAGAAACTGAACTTTCCAAATCTTCCGTCGAGCAAATTGAGACTCTCAAATCTCAATTTATCATGCACCTGCAAGTTTTGCGGAAAGAAGTTGACGAGAAAAAATCTCAAATTGTTCAAGAAATTTCCCAAGTTCCCGCAGTTGTTGCCAAAGAAGCTCTCAAAATCGCACCTCAACCGGCCTTAAACAATTCCCAAAAATCGCAAACTGCACCTGCTAACGACGAAAAAATGATTGCTGACGATTATATCAAGCAAGCCGAAGGGCTTTATTTTCAAGGCAATTATGATGAAGCATTAGTTTGTTTGGAAAAAGCTGTTTTAGCGAATAAATTTTTGAATGAGGCTTGGTATTGGCGCGGAAATGTGTTAGTAAAATTGCAGCGCCTGGAAGAAGCACTCGCCTGTTACGACCAAGCAATATTAATTAAACCGGATAACTACGAAGCATGGTATAATAAAGCGAGTTTGCTGGGCAAATTGCAGAAGTACGAAGAGGCGATCGCCTGTTACGAGCGAGCAAGTTTGAGCGAATCCCGAAAATACGGGTGTTGGCACAGTATAGCGGCTTTGTTGGGTCAATTGCAGCATTACGAAGAAGCGATCGCCAGTTACGATCGCGCCCTGGCTATCAAAGCAACCGACAGCGAACTTTGGCACAACCGAGGTGCGATGCTGGCCAAAGTACAACAGTACGTCGCAGCAGTCGAATCTTACGATCGCGCTATTGAGATCAATCCCAACAGATACGAAACTTGGTACAATCGAGGCAATATGCTGTGGAGACTGCTCCGCTACAGTGATGCTATTGATTCTTACGATCGGGCGATCGGCATCCGGCCCGATAAATACGAAGTTTGGTACAATAGAGCCGCGGTGCTCGGAAAATTGCAGCGATATCAAGAATCGATCGAATCCTACGACAAAGCAATAGCCCTTAAACCGCAGGATTTTGAAGTGTGGCACAACCGAGGCGTAGCTTTCGACAAACTATCGCAGCACGAAGCAGCAATTGCCTCTTACGAATCAGCAATTACTCTTAATTCGGAGTGTTACGAAGCTTGGTTTGCCAAAGGGGAATCTTTAGCAAAATTGCAGCGCAATGAAGAAGCGATCGCAGCTTATGAGAAAGCGATTGCTATTAAGCCCGACTCCTACGATGCTTGGCATCACTTGGGTACAGCTTTGTCAGAATTAAAGCGGTATGAGGAAGCAATGGCAGCTTACGATCGAGCTATTGCCATCAAACCAGACAATGCGGAAGCTTGGCGCGATCGAGGCGCACTTGTATCAGAATTAAAGCAGGATACAGAAGGATTTATTGCCGGGGAAAAAGATACTCAGAAACAGCCACAATCCGATGAATCTTCGGACAGTTAGTTATATCAAATCCGTTAGCATCGGAATAGTAAATTCGAGTTCACTGTTGACGGCGTTGACGGTTGATGGTTGACTGTTCACTGTCAACCGTCAACCGTCAACATCATTCCGGTGTTACCGGAAATGATATCACAGCGCACAATGATAGATGAAGATACCCGACATTATATCAAGCTGACAGCGACAAGACAGGAGACTCCTGCTGAAGCGGAATCTCAATAGTAAACTCTGTTCCCCCGCCTGGTGCAGAAATACACCCCAAGCTTCCCCGGTGTTTTTCCACTACAATTTGCCAGCTAATCGACAACCCAATCCCTGTGCCCTTACCGGGGGGTTTTGTCGTAAAAAACGGGTTAAATACGTGGCGACGAACCTCTTCCGAGATCCCAGGCCCATTGTCCACAATTCGGACAGCTACGCAATTGCTGCTTGTTACTTCTGTGCTAATCCGAATCACGCTAGGATTCGCTTTAATTTCTTCTAGCGATCTCTGCGTGTTCCACTCGTCAATAGCATCGATCGCATTGGCAAGTATATTCATAAATACCTGATTCATTTCTCCCCCATAACAGTCCACTTCGGGCAGGTTTGGGCAATAGTCCCGCACCACTTCAATCGAGGGGCGCTCTGAGTTAAATTTTAGCCGACTCTGTAAAATCATCAAGGTGCTGTCCATGCCTTCGTGAAGGTTGACCGATCTCATTTCATATCCTTCTTGCCGTGCGAAGAGGCGCAAAGATAAAACGATTTCGCGGATGCGATCGGCTCCTAAGTACATAGATTTGAACAATTTAGGCAAGTCGTCTTTGAGATAATTTAGCTCGCTTGCCACGATTTCTGCTTGTATATCTTGAGGCGGATGAGGATAGTGCTTTTCGTAGAGGTCAAGGATAGTGACCAAAGCTTTTGAATATTCCAGAGCATAGGAAAGATTTCCATAAATAAAATTAATTGGATTATTGATTTCATGAGCTACGCCAGCCACGAGCTGGCCTAGCCCGGACATTTTTTCGCTCTGAATGAGCTGGCTTTGCAGGTGCTTGAGTTCGTGCAGGGAATTTTCGAGCTGTAGGGCTTTGTGCCGCTCTCGCGCTTCCGATGCTTGCAAAGCTGCTTCTGCAAGTTTGCGTTCAGCAGCCTCCTGCTTGAGGCGTTCATTCGTTTGGGAAAGTTCAGCGGTGCGCTGTTCTACTCGCGTCTCTAGCTCTTGTGCCAAAACTTGTAGGTCGGCTTGCGCTCGCTCGCGCTCGACAATTTGCGCCTGAAGCTTTTTAGTTAGATTTCGCAGATTCAGGTGCGTGATAGCGCGAGCTAAAACTTCTTCGTGTTGAAGGGGCTTAGTTATATAATCAACTCCCCCCACATTAAAGCCTTGGACTTTGCTTTCTGTATCGTCCAGCGCGGTCATAAAAATGACTGGGATATCTTTAGTTAAGTCATTCGATTTCAGATTTTGACAGGTTTTAAATCCGTCCATCTCTGGCATCAGAACATCCAACAAAATTAAATCCGGCTGGCAATATTGCACTTTTTTGAGAGCGCTAGACCCACTGCGAGCTACCCAAACAGTGAAGCCAGATGCGGTCAAAAAATCCAATACTGAACCCAGATTAGTGGGCGTATCATCCACAATTAAAATGGTGCCTCGGTCTAAAGATTCCCTAGTCATTTTTAGTCCTCATCTAAACTGTTGAACAAATTCTACTAATTTGTCTTCTTCAAAGTTTTTGCTTAATTCAAGCAACTGATTGGCAAAAGGTGCATAACGGATATCTATTGCCTTCAGCTTGCTGGCTCGCTGCTCAATACTGAGGAGTTCACCTTTCATGGCTAAATCGAACAGGACTGCAACTTCTTCCGAAGGGGGAGCAATCAGTGGTTGGTCTTGGATTTGGGAAGGGGTATCGGTGAAGATACCTTCTGAACTGAAAGTTGTTCGGTCTTCATAAATCCATTCTAAACCTAAATGGTTTCCCAAGCATTCTAATAACTTTTCTGCCCGAATAGGTTTGAGGAGAAAAGCGTTGCAACCAGCCTGGAAAATGCTTTGGGGATCGCCAGATAAAATGCTAGCAGAAGTTCCGAGCGCGATTACATCCTTCAATGCAGAGATTTTTCTGATCCGCCTCACCGCTTCAAAGCCGTCCATGACTGGCATTACTAAGTCAATTATAATACAGTGCGGTTGAAATAACAGCGCTTTATTCACGCAGTCTTGACCGTCCGTTGCCTCCATTAATTCAAACCCAATGGGAGCTAAAAGATTAACTAGGACAGAGCGATTTTGCCAGCGATCGTCCACGACTAAAATTTTCCGCCGATCGCCTGAGTAACCCCTGATAATTTTTTCAGGTTCTTTTTGATACCCTCCCCAGCTTTCGGTAATAGGCAACTCTAACTCAAACCAGAAAATACTGCCTTTACCTAAAGAGCTTTGTACTTTCAGTTCGCCGCCCATCATCTCCACTAATTGGCGACTAATTGGCAGCCCTAATCCTGTTCCCTCTATCTGGCGATCTGAACCGCTGGCTTGCTCGAAGGGCAAAAATATTTTTGAGAGTTCGTCCGGCCCGATGCCAATGCCTGTATCTTCTACTTGGAAAATAAATTTCGCTGTTGGGGATTGGGGATTGGGGATTGGTGATGACAAAGATTGCTGAGTCTTCACTCTGTCTACTTTAAAACTAACGCCTCCTTTTTCGGTGAACTTTATGGCATTACCGAGTAAGTTGATGAGAATTTGCCGCAATCTTTTTTCATCGGCTTGGACGCAAGTGGGAAGTCGAGTTAGCGGTTCGTAAATCAAAGAGATTCCCTTCTGTTGGGCGCGAATCTGGCAGATTTCAGTAATGCCTTGGAGAAAGTCTGACAGGTGAAACTCGGTGAGGTAGAGTTCCATTTTTCCGGCTTCGATTTTGGAGAGGTCTAGAACGTCATTGATTAGAGTTAGGAGGTGTTCGCCACACTGATGAATGATGTTAATACCAGAAATTTGCTGACTGGTTAAATCTATGTCTCGTTTGAGGATTTGGGTATAACCTAAAATGCCGTTGAGCGGTGTGCGAAGTTCGTGGCTCATGTTGGCGAGAAATTGGCTCTTGGCGCGGTTTGCGGCTTCTGCCGCTTGCTCGGCTCGCTGTCTCTCTTGAATTTCTACTTCTAGGCGCGTATTTTTGGCTTTTAATTCCTCGGTTCGCTCTTCTACTTTGACTTCTAAAGTGTGATAGAGGTTGGCATTTTCTAAGGCGATCGCAGCTTGTCCCGATAGCATCCGCAACACTTCTACCCGCTTCGGCGTGAAAGCGCCAGCAATCACGTTGTTTTCTAGGTACAGGATGGCACTTAACTTACCTTGAGATAGGATAGGCGCACACAAAATTGATTTGGGTTTGTGTTGGGCAATGTAGGGGTCGGCGTTAAAGATTTCCTCGCGGCCCGAATCATTTAAAACGACATCTTTATGAGTTCTGGTGACGTAATTAAGTACCGAGATAGGCACTTGCCCAGAAGTTGATATTGGTAAAGATTCTAGCACTCGGACTTGATCTTTAGTCCCCGCCGCTTCTATAACAAGTTGACCCTCTTTTGAGAGAATAAGCGCTCCAGTTTCAGCGCCTGCGTTTTCTATCAAAATTGTCATTAACTTGGTGAGCAAGTTAGGTAGAACAATTTCGCTAGAAATGGCACTAGATGCTTTCATTACAGTTGCCAAGTCTAGCAACTCTGTTTGACCGCCTGTAATGGTCAAAGGAGGAATTGTCCTCGTAGGGTCGAAAGGGGTTTCGGTGAGTGCAGGCGATCGCGCTATTAATTGCGGGTATTTTTCTTCGAGATGTTTAACTTTAGCTAAAGCTCCCCAGCGCATATAGGCATAATAAGCATCGGTCATGTAAGTTCTGGCAATCTTTTCTTTACCCCAGGAAAAATAGAATTTAGCAGCGAGTTCGTGAGCTAGTGCTTCTTCGTTGATGTACTCGTTTTCTTTAGCAAGAGCGATCGCGCGATCGTACATCTCGATCGCCTCTAATTTTTCCCCTAAAACCCGATGCTTTTCGGCCTCTACTAAATAGAATTTGTGCAAATGATTCATTGGGGCATAATGTGCCCATTTTTGCAATTTTTCTTGATTACCTTGTACTCGGTTAAGAATGTCCTGTTGGTCGGACTGCGAAGTTTCAGAATACACAGCTAGCCGTACTAGAGAATCGTAGAAATAGAAGATAACAACAGTTAGCTGCCCTGTAGATGCTCCGAAAGAACTTTCTACTTGGGGGATATTTTTTAACGCTTCCTGGTAATTATCAAACACATAACAAAGCGCAAGTTTGTGCAAGGATAAGTAATGAATTGCCAGTTGGTTGTTAGTTTGCTGATATAGCGGCAGCATTTTCTCTTCGTCGTATACTTCCCCCTTTAACTGGCATAGATTTTCACTTCTTCCCATCATGTTTAAGACGGCTTGCCAACAGATATTGGTATTATTAAGCGCAGTTTCTTGGCTGATTTTATGAAGGGCATCTGTATAAGTTGCTATCTCTCGTTCGAGTTGCATTAGTTGCTTGCCAACAAAAAACGAGTAATGACTCCACACCATGACGGCATAGCCAGCATATTCTAAATCTCCAGTTTCTAGCCCGCCAGAGAAAGCTGACAGGAAAGGTTCTAAGGTATTTCGGACGTGTTCTTTCCAATGTTGAACGGCTGCATACACTAAGTGGCAAGTCTTGGCTTCGATTTCTTTGGCATTTAACTTTGACACTAGACGTAAAGCTAATTGGCCGAACTCATAGCCCCGCTCAATATCTCCTACCGCCCCACAAAGAAGAAGACTATATACCGCATATGCAAAGGGAGACACAGAAGCATTGCCATATTGAACGGATAAATCGATTTGTTTGCACACTGTTAAAGGCACCAGTACGGGCATCCCAGAATAGCAAGCAGAAAATATACTTGACAAAATCCTGATCGCTGCTAATTGATAAGGATCGGTCATTTCAGGGAGCTCGATTAAGTCCTCAATTCGGGTTCCGCTCAAAATTGCCGCAGTTTCCCCCAGCGCCTGTCCAATATCAGATGGGTTTGGCGAGTCGGGAAACTCTACCTCCAACTGCTTTAAGACTTGCAGCCCCGTATTCAATGCTTCGAGCAGCTTGTTCTGCGCCATATAAGCTTGAATCTGGACTTCGTACACTTTTACTATGTCCAATAGCGTTTTGGCGCAGTTTTGTACTATCTCAACGAATCTCTGCATTCGGTCAAAATCACCACTCAAATATGCTGATTCTGCTGCTTCCTCATGCAGCCTTAATGTCAGTTCATACCGATTCTCCCAGCTATCTACCGCTAGCAGAGATAAACCCACTTGCAAATATTTGACGGCGGAATCGTGGGCTGTAGCAGCTTTCGCTTTCTGACCTGCAATCAGATTCAATTCGGCTAGTTCATATTTTTGGGATTCAGTCGTAAGTAAGTCAGTACCATAATTGAGTTGGTTAACTAAAGCGAAAATATTTTCTTTTCGGTCTTCTGGCGTTGTACTTTGCAGTAGCAGTTGACCGATTTTTAAGTGGGTTTCTTTTTTCTGCTCATCTGGAATCAAAGAATAGGCAGCTTGCTGCACTCGGTCATGTAAAAACTTGTAGTCAACCTTCACATCAGTTAAGGTAAAACGACCCGATTCTTCCTGAGTAAATACGAGGGGAATTTTGTATTCATTGCTCAAAGGTAAAATCAACCCAGCTTGAAGTGCTTCCCACAATTGCGCCGCCGTGACTAAGGATGATTCCTGATTGACAATCGCCAAAACTTCTAAGTTAAAACTGTTGCCAATACAAGCAGCCAGTTTTAATACTTTTTGTGTATCTTCGGGCAATTTGCGTATGTTTCTAGCAATCAGTTCGACAACATTGTAATCGGTGATGCCGATCGCTTGAATTTGCTCGATATTCCATTGCCAGACGCCAGAATATAAATCATAAGTCAACAAATCTTCTTGATAGAGAGTTTTGAGGAGTTGACTTAAGAAGAAAGGATTGCCCTGCGTTTTATTAAAAAGTAGAGACGCGAAATTTCGCGTCTTTACAGACAGGGATTCCGAACCGCCCGATTCATTTAAGGTATCCGCAATTAATTCTTCGACATGAACCAGGTGTAATGGTTGAAGGACAATATTATTCACCGTCGCACCAGTTTGGCGAATCTTGTCAATCGTTTGAATAGTCTGATGAGTTGGAGAAACTTCGTTATCTCGATATGCCCCAATCAGCAATAAATACTTGCTATCAGTATCAGTTATTAGCAATTCAATTAATTTCAACGATGCCGAATCCGCCCACTGCAAGTCATCGAGGAAGATAACTAAGGGATGGTCAATAGTCGTAAATACGCCAATGAATTGTTTAAAGACGCGACTGAAACGGTTTTGAGCTTCAGTTGCCCCTAGCTCAGGTACGGGTGGCTGTTTGCCAATAATTAATTCGATTTGAGGGATAACATCAATGATGACTTGTCCGTTATCGCCTAAAGCGGATAACAGTTTTTCTTTCCAAGTTTGGATTTCTACTTCGCCTTCGGTTAGAAGTTGCTGAGTTAAGGATTGGAATGCTTGAATCAGAGAAGTATAAGGAATATTGCGCTTGAACTGGTCAAATTTACCTGCAATAAAATAACCTCGTTGCCGCACAATGGGTTTGTGAACTTCATTGACCAAAACTGTTTTGCCTATCCCGGAATAACCGGAAACCAGCATTAATTCGGTGGTGCCACTGGCAACGCGATCGAAAGTTTTTAGAATATTTTCAATTTCTGGGTCGCGACCGTAGAGCTTTTGCGGTATATTTAATTGCCCTGCTTTATCCGCACTTCCAACAACAAAGTTGGAAATATATCCGCTAGCCTGTAATTTTACCAAGCAAGTTTCTAAGTCAAATTTTAGTCCCTCAGTGCTTTGGTAGCGGTCTTCAGCATTTTTAGCTAATAACTTCATCGCAATCGCTGAAATTTGTGGTGGGATTTCAGGATTTAGCTGGTGAGGGGGAATGGGAGTTTTGGCAATATGGCTGTGTACCAATTCCAGCGGGTCTGTGGAATTAAAGGGCAACTCGCCTGTGAGCATTTCATAGAAGGTAACGCCTAGTGAATAAAAATCAGTGCGGTAGTCAATTGACCGATTCATCCGGCCAGTTTGTTCTGGCGACATATAGGCGAGTGTGCCTTCGAGCAAATCTGGATGGCTGAGGGTAGAATTTTCTCGCTCCAGGCGCGAAGCGATGCTGAAATCAATAATTTGAACTTTTTCAGTGGCTGGGTTGATGATAATATTTGGTGGCTTTACATCTTTATGAATAATATTATGTTTATGGATTTCGGCTAAGGCAGAGACAAGCTGGAGACCCAAAGAAAGAAATTGAATGATTGTGAGTTTTTTACGCTTCATCCAATCGTTGAGAGACTCGGAGCCTGAATCTTCTAATATTAGTGCTAAACCGTTTTTATAGCTTTCTAAACTAATGGCTTTGATAATCGGTTCTACGTTCAAGCTGTTCAGAATTTGATATTCGTGCCGCAAGCGGGTGATGTCAGAAAGAGTGGGATACTCAGCCTTTAGCGTTTTGACGATCGCGCTGGAAAAGTCCGAATCCTTGCGAGCGCGATCGACTGAAGTTCTTGTGCCGCTGTGGAGGGTTTCAACGAATTGATAGCCAGCTAAGTTGATAGTCATTGTTATTCTAGCGATCGCCAGGGAATTGAGCGTGAGGTTCAGGCCGGTTTTAAAACTTAATTATTGTTAGAGCTGATTGTAACATAGCAATTTACTCAACAAAAGTTAGCTTGATTTTTGCCAGGACTTTTATACAAAGCGTAGAGGAGCAAAGGGCAGCGAGTCAGAAGGGCTTTTTCTACAGCCAAAAGTTCACTATCTTAGAAAGGCTATGCTTGCTTTTAGCGAACTATGCTGATCTATCTAGGATGCCCTAAAAATCTTAAAACATATTAAAAGTTAATAAAGTGTAATTTATTTATTTATTGGTTTTTACTCTCCTTGGCTCCATCGGATTGCGCTCAAACGCATATCATTTAATTATATTTTTGTATCAATCAGTAAAGAAAGTTTAACAATATTAAATATCATAAAAAAATAAATTCACAAAGCTTCAAATGAGTTTCAGGAATTATACCAATTTTCTAAAAAACTGCTAAAGTTAGTAGATGTCTTTTGTGTGAGTTACTACCCAAATATAAAGAGCGAAAATGTCAGGAGTTGTCAAGATTCAAATGGGGGAAACAGAATCTGAACTGAAAGCTCTTATCGCTCAGAGTTAAAGATGCTCACCGACAAGAACAACAGCAATCTCTGCATTTGCCCAAAACCCAAACGGTACAAACTGTATCGTCTTCTGTGCGCGTCGGGAAACATCGTACCTAGCCTGCAATGAAAGATGATTGTCTAGCTATCGTCAAGGGGGAATGGAAGAATTATTATCCCAAAAACCCGGTTCGGGAAGACCAAGAATAATCAATCGTGAAACTGTAGAGAAATTAGAGAAGGAATTGCCAGAACCAGCAGGATTCAGTAGCTACAAGGAAGTAGATCATCTGTTTGGGGCGGTTTTTTTATGGTAAATTTAGGTAAGCTGCAAACAAGGAGAATAGTTATATGTCTGTTCAGCTTCAAAAACGGTTATTTACAGTAAAAGAATATCATTTGATGACTGAGGCTGGTATTCTCTCCGAGGGCGATCGGGTAGAACTTATAGAAGGAGAGATTGTTAAAATGGCTGCAATTGGTACTCGTCACGCAAGTTCCGTTAAGCGTCTGATCGCTGTGTTCTCGGATTTGGAGAGAAGACGTGCGATTATAGGTGCCCAAGACCCTATCCAGTTGACGGAGCGCACTGAACCTCAACCGGATGTTGTATTGCTGCAACCTCGCGCTGATTACTACGCCACAGCCCATCCAGTACCGTCTGAAGTTTTGCTGCTAGTGGAGGTTTCAGATAGTACGGTTGATTATGACAGAGATGTGAAAGTATCCATTTACGCGCGATCGCTCATTCAGGAAGTTTGGCTAGTAGATTTAGTTGAAAATTGTTTGGAAGTCTACCGTCAGCCAGGCCCGAACGGTTATAGTTTAATGCTCAAGTTTTGGCGCGGTCAACAAGTTGCGCCACTGGCTTTTCCCGATTTAGAAGTGAGCGTTGATTTTATATTGGGTTAGTATCAATAAGTAATGGCAGCTTACGATCGAGCGATCGCCATTAAGCCTGAGAATGCGGAAGCTTGGCGTGATCGCGGCGCAATTATATCGGAATTAAAACAGGATACAGACAAAATTGACTCCGGGGAATCTGATATTACAAATGCCTCAGATAACAAGGTGGGGCAACCTAAGTCAGCAGATTCGATGTAAGAATTGATTATTACATAGCACTTTTCAGTAAAATCAGGTGCGCCTGGGAATTGGAATGCGATCGGGGCGTAGCTCACCACGCTTGAGAACCAGTATATATAGCGGTTCGATCGCGTGGTGAGGTATGCCCAATGCCCTGCGCGGGCCAATGCCCTGCGCGGGCCAATGCCCAATGCCTTATGCCAGATAGTACCTCATGTTACTGAGAAAGGCTATAAGTGTGTCGAACGATTACAACAGAGTATTAGGATTTTAAGGGGGTAGTTAAATGATGCCAAGTACCGCGCCGCCTGAGTCAGGTGGTGATTCATCGAAGAAAGTCGCGATTATCGTAGTTCACGGTGTCTCAGATCAGCAACCTTATGATTCTGCCCGTAGCATCGCTAATCTTTTACTCCATACCAATAAAGAGCAGCCTCCACTCGATACCAATGAGAAGCAGTCTCTAATTCATGCCAATGAGGAAGAGGCTCGATATGAAGAGCCTCGATATTCTGCTTGGAATGAACAACTTATCGGAATTCCCGTTCGACCAATCCCTGTACGTAAACGAACTAAGCTTGGGGAATCTGATATTAGTCCGATGACTTGGCTTTTACGTTGGCTTTGGGGTTGGCTAGATGAACGAGGAGAGCCTGTGCAATCTGATATTAGTCCGAGGACTATGCTTTTACGTTGGCTTTGGGGTTGGCTAGATGAACGAGGAGAACGTATTCGCGATTACCTTGATTCAAAACCTTCGAGTACCGCAAATCTAAGTTTTGAGGAAAAATCGCACGCTTTCACTTGTGATTTCTTGGATTCCTACAGTCCCAAAAAAGACCTGAAAGCCAGCTTTTATGAAACTATTTGTATTAAAGCCTGTCGAGACGATCGGCATGAGGTACATCTCTATGAAATGTACTGGGCCGATTTGTCTCGTGTAGGAAGAGGTTTCTTCCAAGTCTTCAGCGAGTTTTATCAGATTCTCTTTCATTTGAGCGCTTTGGGACGGCATACGCTCGACATGGCAGCACTAGAACATCCGGATAAATTCAGGTGGAGGTGTTATGCGAGCTTACATGGTTGGGCAGGAAGAATACTCTCCATTCCGATTCCTTTATTGAATCTCTTTCTAGTGGTAGCTGCCTTGCTCAATCTAGTGGGTAATATTCCAGGTTCTTACTCATCCTCTGTGGCATCCGTCATCCTTAGTCTTTTGGGAATTTTCCTCCTGGGGTTTGTATTTTGGAAGAACGTTATGAAGCTACCCTTACCTTGGCTATTTTTGCCTGGGATAGTGGCATTGGCAATTATAAGGTCTAGCTGGTGCCAGGAATTTAGCTATAAACTTTTGGCGCTTGAATGGCTCGTCGTGTTATCTCTCTTAACTGCACTAGTCATTAAGAAATATTCTGATTACCGTCCTGGTGCGGATAGGGTTGCGATCTTCTTAGCATTACTCTTGGTAGTTTTAGCCTTGTGGAATTCAGTTTTTAAAGTCGAAAATTCACCTGTGGGAATTCTAAAAGTCAGCTTTAAGCTGATTGAATTGATTTATTTCCTTTTGGTCGTGTCGTGGATCTTATTTTTTTGCCTCTACTTCGTTGTAGTAATTTGGGGATGGTTTGCCCAATGTGGGCTTACTAATGCTCAAGCAAAAGAACGCGCCAAACGTGCAAGCTGGACAGCCAGTGTTTCACTGTGGATTCCTAGCGTTTCGTTTAGTTCTGTCACCCTAACGCTCTGGGCTGTTTTGGCCCAAGTTGGTGCATCACTACTGCCAAAAAACCACCTGTATTGTCCAGCATCATTACTGCCAAAAGATTATGGTCCGTATTGTCTAGCATCATCAGACTATCCGTATCGTCCAACTGACTGGTTCAGAAATTGGTTGTCACTTAAAGACCCCTACTATACCCCATCTGATTTTATTAATGAACTCATTGTCGATCCGGTTCTTGGCATTGCTATATTTTCGATTGTAATTGTACTTCCGCTAATGGCATGGTCGTTTTTGCCCTCGGTCTGGGCAGAAGTTCAACCGCCTGAGTCTACACATAAAACAGACAAACCTAAGGCAGAAGTTCAACAGCCTGACTTAACATCTCAACCAGACAAGCCTAATTCTGATGAAAAGTTGTCGCTTAAGTTTGGAATATGGCTAAACAACGGGTATAGAACAGTGCATTGTTTTCTATCGGCGATATCTGCAGTTTTTATTATTGTGGTCATCGCCTACTGGACCATAATCGTTTTTTTTCCCAACTTATGGATTGTTGAATTTATTAAGAAATATGTATTATTTAAAGAACCCGTAACACAGTTTTTTGCCGTACTTATAACCGCTTCTGCTACTAGCATTTTCGTGATTGGTAGCAGGCTAGAACAGCTTTCTTTGGGGATACGAAACGTTATAGATGTCATTTTGGATGTAGACAACTACCTACGGCTGCACCCGGAAAAGGATAATCCACGTGCTCGCATCTTTTCTCGCTATTACTCGTTATTGCGTTATCTGTGCAAAGAGACAGATTCGCAAAATCAACCTAAATACGATGCACTTATCCTTGTGGCACATAGCCAAGGAGCAGTGATTACAGCAGATTTACTTCGGTTTATTAAAAATGAAGAACGCAAAAGTTTAAAGCGGCTATTCTCTTCTTCACACCAAGAGGAAATTCCTGTCTACTTTTTCTCGATGGGCAATCCCCTTCGTCAACTGTACAGTGTTGGTTTTCCTCATCTTTACGAGTGGGTGATAAATTATAACGAACCCGATGAAAATGGACCTAACAATTACGATCAGAATGGGCTTGGCGATAAGCCAAAACCAGAAGATTTGGGGTTAGAGCAGTGGGTCAATACATATAACAGTGGTGACTATGTGGGACGTTATCTCTGGCGAAAGAGCAAGAGCGAGGTTAACGAAAAGAAACGGACTAGGGAAGAGAAACTATTTAAACCCAGCTCTTCTGTTGAAGATAAAGATAATATTTCAGAGAAGGGTAAATACCGGGAGTTTTGTTTAGGAGCAGGTGCACATACCCACTACTGGAATGCTACGACCAATCGAGTAGCAGATGAAATTAACCGGTTAATTGACAAAGCGACAAGAAGTTAATCGGTTTAGCTGTGTAAACCGATTATTGAAAGTTGATAGGAATCTGAGTAGCAGTGAAATGCAAGATTCAACATCCGACTCTTGCATAAGTTCTATTTGGAGGAGACAATGGTTTTACAATAAAGAACCTGTTCTACGATTCCATCAACGATCGCACCCACTGAAAATCTCTATCGCTCAGGGGTGTACAGGCGGCACTGAATAATCGATCGCCAAATCTAAAGCTGCTTCCTGATAAACTTCACCCAAAACCTCAGATAAATTCACAACAGGTTCTTCATCTCCTGACAGATCTTTAACTTTATCGTCTTGAAAAAGCTTCAAAAGAAAAACAACGCACCGATCGCGTAGCAGCCAAATTGCGCGAAATGGGGATTAATCCTGATGAGGTGTGATTGTTTTTAGATTGTTAAATGGGGTACAATCGCACTTTTTAAACAGCAGAAATATCAGAAGCCCCAAAAGACCGATCGCTCCCCTCATCTATCTCTCAATATTAAGATTTCCTTAGTTGCTGCCGTGGCGCACAGAAATCGGTGATACAATCAACAGCTTAGCTAGGGGTGCCCGAATATCCGGGCTGAGAAAACACCCTTAGAACCTGAGTCTGGGTAATACCAGCGGAGGGAAGCTGTTTATCAAGGAAATTAAATATGCGTACCGAATGGATCGCTAAGCGTCAGGGCCAGAGCAATGTATCTCAAATGCACTACGCCCGCCAAGGTGTAATTACTGAGGAAATGCACTTTGTTGCGAAGCGAGAAAATCTCCCGCCAGAACTTATCCGCGCGGAAGTAGCGCGGGGACGGATGATTATTCCCGCTAATATCAATCACCCGAATTTGGAACCGATGGCGATCGGCATTGCGTCTAAATGCAAAGTCAATGCTAATATCGGTGCATCTCCCAACTCTTCCAATATGGAAGAAGAAGTTGACAAGCTTAAATTAGCAGTGAAATACGGCGCTGATACCGTGATGGACTTGTCCACTGGCGGCGGCAATTTGGATGAAATTCGCACTACGATTATCAAAGCTTCACCGGTGCCGATCGGTACTGTACCAATTTACCAAGCTTTAGAAAGCGTTCATGGTAATATGGAAAGTCTAACGCCGAATGACTTTCTTCACATCATTGACAAACACGCTCAACAAGGTGTTGATTACCAAACAATTCACGCCGGAATTTTGATCGAGCATTTGCCGTTGGTAAAAAATCGGTTGACTGGGATTGTCTCTCGTGGCGGCGGCATTTTGGCGCGGTGGATGCTGCATCACCACAAACAAAATCCTCTCTACACTCACTTTAACGACATCATTGAAATCTTCAAAAAATACGATGTTTCGTTTAGTTTGGGAGATTCTTTGCGCCCCGGTTGCACTCACGATGCGTCGGATGATGCTCAATTAGCTGAACTCAAAACTTTGGGACAATTAACTCGCAAAGCTTGGGAACATGATGTGCAGGTAATGGTGGAAGGCCCGGGCCACGTGCCGATGGATCAAATTGAGTTTAATGTCAAGAAACAAATGGAGGAATGTTCGGAAGCACCCTTCTATGTTTTGGGGCCGTTGGTGACAGATATTGCGCCTGGGTACGACCACATTACCTCAGCAATTGGGGCCGCGATGGCTGGTTGGTACGGTACTGCAATGCTGTGTTACGTGACACCGAAGGAACACTTAGGATTGCCGAATGCTGAGGATGTCCGAAACGGGCTGATTGCTTACAAAATCGCGGCTCACGCTGCAGATATTGCGCGGGGCCGTCCGGGTGCGCGCGATCGCGATGATGAACTCTCGAAAGCGCGTTACAATTTCGATTGGAACCGTCAATTTGAGCTGTCATTAGATCCAGAACGGGCAAAGGAATATCACGACGAAACTTTGCCGGCGGATATCTACAAAACTGCTGAATTCTGTTCGATGTGCGGGCCTAAGTTCTGTCCGATGCAGACTAAGGTTGATGCCGATGCTTTGACGGAATTAGAGAAGTTTTTGGCTAAGGAACCTGTAGCCCAAAGCTAATATTAGTAGGGTGGGCATTGCTCACCTTACTTAATCCTAAAGCTGTTTCGTTTCTTGTGGGCGGGCCTCCTGCTCGCCCAAAACTATGGTGCTGATGGCGTACCTTACTTAAGGTTATAAGTAGGTGTGCAGAATTAATTACACAATATTTCTACTGAAACCCTTGCCTAGCAAGGAGTCTTTATGTAATTAATTTTGTGTGGTTACTTATTAAAAGCAGTTTCCGACAACGAGAATTGCGATGTTCCCTTGCAGGTAATTTTTTGTTACCAAGGAATCCAAAATTTTATCGAGATTGGGATGAGCAAAAAAAGTAGCTATTTGCTCTTTAGCTAATAGCTTGCCATCTTAGTCATGCCCAAATTCTTTATTTCGCCTTGTCGATATAAAACTCTTCATCAACTCAATTTCGTCTAAACTGCACTAGCCTCGCAAACCCAGTTTGCAAGAATGAAGAGAATTGCTACCGCGATAGTCAATTAGCGGCCTACCCTGTACTGGTAAACTAACTGAGCGTCGGGATTGATTTCGCTGCTTAAGAGGCATTCCGTTTCCCGATTCAAGGAACTAGCGGCGGCTTCAAACGCTAATCTCATGCCGCCTCTTCCTGAGAATAAGTCAATAAAACGGATTTTTTTCATGGCTATTAAGCCGGTGGTGAAAACTCATATTTTGTGCTATTTTTTAATGGAGGCAGAGCCTCTAGATATTCATTACCAGGCAGAGCCTGGTAACGAGAAATATGGAGGCAGAGCCTCTAGATATTCATTACCAGGTAGAGCCTGGTAACGAGAAATTTTCAATTCGTAGGGTGCGTTAATGCAGTGTAACGCACCGCCCGCCTAATGTACCATTTGAGCTAAGTAAAAGATTTACCTGGATATGTTAGCTCGCGCTGTATCTTTGCACGTTGAAAGAATGCGCCGATCGTTTGCGCTAATTGTGCGAATAGAATGCAGATTTGTTAGCTGAGTATTGACTTCAACTGTTTGAATTTGTCCGCCTGACATGGTTTTCCCGTACAGTGTATTTCCCTCAATTTTACCAGTGAAGCACGCAAAGTCCGATCGCGGCGCGTAGATTGCACCAACGACGCGATCGTTCTGACGTTGAAACACGATATAGTTTTGAAGAACTTGGTTGGGCTGTGGCGAATCTCCGTACAGGTAAATACCATCTGGCAAAGCAGCAACATTAGTCTTAGATGGATTTTGTTGTGCTTGAAGCGGTTGTTGCTGAATCCCAACACCAATCAGTGTCAGAGGACAAATAAAGGCTGTTGCCAGTAGTTTCCATTTGCTTTTAATAGATGCAGGTAAAATCATTACTGCTTCTCCTTGCGCGTCATCTAACATATTAAAACAGTCTTCTCTAGTTAATATCTCGCTCAGGTTATAATTTCCCTCTGCTAAAATCAGCCGATTGGTAGAGATTCTGAACCTGAAAGCTTGCGCTTGCTTAGCACCGAAAACTTTATTTTCCCTTGTCCTGCAAGTGCCTGAGCTGATTTTGATAAAATTAGAGCAGACATAGTTTCTAATGCCACCCCATAAAATACCGATCTAAGGTTGATGGGCGATGCTTTGGCGGAATTAGAGAAGTTTTTGGCTAAGGAACCTGTAGCGCAAAGCTAGTTGCTAGGGTGAGGCGAAACACTCCGCCCACCCTTCCCAATTCACCAGGCGCTAACTTTTTGTTTGGTAGAACACAAAACATTCTGAATAACTTCTAGAGCAACAGCTTTAACTACATTAATACTTACACTATTACCCAGTTGATGATAAGCTTTATCATCATTGGGATGCAAAATAAAACTATCGGAAAAACCTTGTATCCGTGCTGCTTCGCGGGGAGTAATCCTGCGGACTCGGTTATGAGAGTAAACCCCTAATCTATTAGCATCACTGGCAACAATTGTTACAGAAATCTTATGCGGATCGAGAAATTTATAGACTTCAAAGGAAAAGTTACCTGATACAGGTTTGTATTGATTGTTGTTCCGTTGCAGGTACTTTTTTCTTACCAATGAATCCAGAATTTCATCGAGATTGGGATGAGCAAAAAAAGTAGCTATTTGCTCTTTAGTTAATAGCTTGCCATCTTGGTCAGCGCCAAATTCTTTATTGCGCCTTTTCAATATAAAAAGATTCATTAATTCAATTTCGTCTAAACTGCACTCGCCTCGCAAACCCAGTTCCCAAGAATGAATCGAATTGCCGCCGCGATAGTCAATTAGCCGCCTACCGTGCAAGCGACTGAAATCATTGTTAACTATTTGTTTCAACGCATTAACAAATTCTGGCGAACAATCATATTTTGGATCTGGATTGTCTTCCAAAATATCTGCAACTGTAACAGGTTGACTTAACGGGGAAAATAAGGATAGCTGTTGATGACTAGAGGAATGCGAATCTTTTGGGCCTAAGTCAGAAATTAAGCCAAATTGGGGCGAAGCATTTAAAATTCCTACTAGGGCGTCGGTTCATTATTAGGAGTTGACAAAAAAAGGAATTTATGAAATTAGCCAGTGCATGAGTTCGACTCTA
>NZ_JAUBTL010000028.1:14050-87597 GCF_036702475.1 Microcoleus sp. D2_18a_B4 | reverse complement strand
CAACAGTCAACAGTCAACAGTCAACAGTCAACAGTCAACAGTCAACAGTCAACAGTCAACAGTCAACAGTCAACAATGACGAACGGTGCAACCGGAATCGATATAATTCTCCTTCATCACAACTTTAGTCCTCACTACAAACTTTATCGGTTTGTAGTGAGGACTAAAGTCCTCAAACTCAGAAGCTACTAAGCCGCAGCCAAATTTGCTGCTGCAAACTCCCAGTTAGCCAAATTATCCAAGAAATTAGTAATGTAGTCGGGACGGCGGTTTTGGAAATCCAAATAATAAGCGTGTTCCCACACATCCAAAGTCAGCAACGGAGTTTGGCCGTGTGCTACCGGAGTGTCAGCGTTAGCAGTTTTGGTAACTTTCAAAGTGCCGTTGTCCAAAACCAGCCAAGCCCAGCCGCTACCGAACTGAGTTGTCGCAGCAGTCTTAAATTCTTCTTTGAATTTGTCGAAGCTGCCGAAGTCGGCGTTGATTTTCTCAGCTAAAGCTCCTGTCGGAGTGCCACCGCCGCCCGGTGCGAGGGAATTCCAGAAAAAATTGTGGTTCCAAACTTGACCTGCATTGTTGAAAATGCCGGCTTTGGATGGGTCTTTAGCAGATTCCTTGACAATTTCTTCAAGGGATTTGCTCGCCATTTCCGTTCCTTCAATCAGTTTATTCAGATTGGTCACGTAAGCAGCGTGGTGCTTGTCGTGGTGGAACGAAAAAGTGTTGGCCGACATATGACCTGACTCTAGGGCGTCAGCGGCGAAGGGTAATGGTGCAAGTTCAAATGCCATTGTGTTCAATCCTCTCTGGATTACTTTTGGTTTTTGGGCTAACTTTCCGGCTTTTGTATGATTAAAGCCGAGAGTCGCTAGCTTGAGTTTATCAAGCTGTGGTAAATAATTCTTTACAATTTTCATATTTTATAGCAGTTGGGGCATTCCAGCATTCAGACTTGTATTTTTGAGATATCAAAGCTACTTATTGCAGGCTTCATATAGCATAAAGTATCACTAAATGTCAAGCCACCTGGGTGGCAAATAAAAGTGTGTGTGAAATGGTCAACCAATCGAAATTTTATGAGACTGATAAATAGATTAAACCTGTAAATTGTCAAAGATTAACCTAAGTTCAATTAAGCTGTAAGAAAGTCAAACAAGTTGCAGGAGCTGTCAATGGAAAAGCGTTTAAACAACTCGTCCAGTCACCCCCCTCAATGGTTGAATCTGCAATTAATCGTCACCGCTCTGGAAACAGTCCAAGACTTAATTGTAATTTCCCTATGTATTGGCTTGTTTTGTTTCATGGTGCTAGAACTGCGAGAAATGTTCTTCTCGCTGCTACCTCCTTTGAATTTCCAGGAAGTCACGGCAGATATTTTGTTTCTATTAGTTTTAGTGGAATTATTTCGGTTGCTAATTATTTACTTGCAAGAAAAAAGAGTTTCGATCGGCGTAGCTGTGGAAGTTTGTATTGTATCTGTTTTGCGAGAAGTTATCGTGCGGGGAGTGCTAGAAACTCCCTGGGTTCAAATATTATCAACAGGCGCATTTTTGCTGGTTTTGGGAGTGTTGTTGGTAGTCCGAGTTTGGTTGCCGCCAACCTTCGAGGGAATTGACCCGGAACGCCGCCTTGCTAGCAGAAATAGAAAATTTTCAGAGCCTGAATCTTTTTCCGAGCCTGTTGCAGTCAATAGCAAGTTTAATTCTCATTGAGTATGGCAGCACAGGCGATTTGAGATTTGAGATTTGAGATTTACCCTAATATTGCTTGTCACGTTGCCAGCCATCATTGCCAGTAAAACTGAGATGTTGCACCATTGTCAAGAACGGGCTCTCCGGCCCGTTCCACAAAGAGTAGATTTTCTTGTGGGGTGGGCAGGAGAACTCGCCCAAAAAATGATTATTGAGAATGGTGCAAGATGTGAGGTCAAATCAACCTGATAACGTTTGCAGTGAAGACTAAAATCATCTGCATTTTCAGATGATTTTAGTCCTTACTACAAACACAAGCTTCCTCAGTCATTCCCAATTATTCCAATCTAAAATCTAAAATCTAAAATGGTATTACCCGTTAGCCTGCAATTCCCCCAAACGAGCCAACACTTCTTTAGAATGAATCGCCGGATTAATCTTCACAAAAGTTTCCCGCAAAATGCCTTCAGGGTCAATAATAAAACTGTGTCGCGCCGAGATAAAACTCATCCAAGAACCGTAAGCTTTACTCACTTTACCATCCGTATCAGCTAACAGCGGAAACTTCAAACCTTCCGAATCGCAAAATTCCGCGTGGGAGTTGACATCATCCGCGCTAATACCGATAATTTGAGTATTCTTTGCCAAGTATTTCGGCAAGTCTTCCTGAAATCTCCGCGCTTCGATCGTACAACCAGATGTAAAGTCTTTCGGATAAAAATAGACTACCAGCCACTTACCGCGATAATCGGACAGGGACACTTGTCCGTCGCCGCTGTTTGTCGGCAAACTAAAATCCGGTGCCGCTTCATTCAGCGTCGGAAGCTTGCCGCCGAGGGCCAATGCAGGTGTGGCAAAATTGAAACTTAGAACAACTAGACAAATTGCCAATAAAGTGCTAAAAAACTTGCGACGGGACATCATAAATTTAGAAGTAGAACTGTACTTAAGACAAGTTTACAGTTTTCTGATTAAATGGGTAAGGGCAATTCGCGGATTGCTTCTAAAACCCAACGATCACTCACTCAAATAGCAATTTACCCATGAGCGCTGCACTCCCGTTAACAGGCAAAGCTATAGTAGTCCAGGTAATTAACGGTCAACCCGTTACGATCGAAGTAGACGGCACTAATGCCCCGATTACTGGGGGAAATTTTGTTGACTTAGTGGAACGTGGCATTTACGACGGGGTGATGTTCCACCGAGTTGTGCGCCAGCCAGAGCCTTTTGTGGTGCAAGGAGGCGATCCGCGCAGCAGAGATACGACAATTCCCGCAAGTCAATTGGGAACGGGTAACTTTATTGACCCGGAGACAAATCAGGGGCGTTTTATTCCTTTGGAAATTAAGCCGCAAGGGGCCGCGCAACCTGTTTACAACCAAGTTGTAACCCAGACGCCGCAGTTGCCGCACACTCGCGGGGCTGTGGCAATGGCTCGTTCTAATGCTTTGAATTCGGCTTCTTCGCAGTTTTATTTTGCTTTGGATGATTTGCCATTTTTGGATGGTAATTATGCTGTTTTTGGCAACGTTATTCAAGGTTTTGAAACGGTGAATGCGGTGCAGCAGGGCGATCGCATTTCGACTGCAAAAGTCATTCAAGGAATCGTTCCCAGTCGGGTTTCTAGCATCATTACCGATGTTAATGTCCTCAACAATTTCATTAACAGTACCAATTTGGTAAATCTGCCTTTGCGAGCCCTCAGATTGGCCAACACCCCGAACAACTATCAAGCCACTTCCCAAGACTCTCAGCAAAATCCCGGCGGTGTAGTGGGAGGTAGCGCAAACGATCGCATCCTCGGTGCACCCACGGATGAAGCAATTAACGGCAGCCAAGGCAACGATACCATCACTGGCGAAGTGGGTAACGACTTTTTGCGAGGTGGCAAAGGTAACGACTCCATTAGCGGCGGTGTTGGCAACGATATTATTAACGGAAATCTCGGCGACGATAATCTCAATAGTGATGCTGGTAACGACTTTTTGCGAGGCGGCAGAGGAAACGATGTTTTAATCGGCGGCGATGGTAACGATTTTTTGATTGGCGATACTGGCAGCGATACTCTCACTGGCGGTGGCGGTACTGATACGTTTGTTCTGGTTACGGGTGAAATTCTGGAGTTGGATGCGGCGAGCGATATAATTCTTGATTTTAGGCCGGGAGATGGCGATCGTATTGGCTTAACCAGCCCTTTATCCAACACCTCATTCACCCAATCAGGCAGCAACACACTCATTCAATTTGGAGGAGCTACTTTGGCTGTGGTTCAAAATGCCACTCCTGCAGCAGTTCAAAATGCTGCTTTTGAAATTAACTTTTCTAGTGCTTTCCTTGTCGATAACTTGCCTTCCAGAGACGCCGCCTTGAGTATTGGCTAACTTTAACCAGACTGACGCCATAATTATAGGTGTAAGGTGCTCTTCGGTGCACCTTACCTGATTATCAATTCCCAATTCCCAATTCCCAACTCCCAATAGCCAATTCCCAATTCCCAATTCCCAATTCCCCAATTCAACTAATACCTTAGCTGGCTAATTTTAGAAACTGCATCTTGATAAGAATCCATTCTCCCCTGCAGCTTAAAAAGCTCGGCAGCCTTCTGGAAATCCTCAAATGCTCCCTGAACCTCTCTCAATTTATATCTAATCACTCCTCGGTTAAAGTAAGCTTTAGCAAAATCGCTATCGAGGCGAATTGCTGACTCAAAATCAGCTAGTGCTGCCAGGGAATTCTCCATTTGCAGGCGGATAGCACCTCGGTTAAAGTAAGATTGAGCTACATTAGGGTTGAGCAGCAGTGCCGAGTTGTAATCGGCGATCGCCGCAGTATAATCTTTTAAACCAGTCAGCATAAAACCGCGATTGCTGTAATACTTGGCTCGGTAAGGATTGAGTTTGATGGCTGTAGTTAAATCTTCGATCGCCGATTGCTTGTAGCCTAATTTGTAGCGGGCCACACCGCGATCGTTATAAGCTGACGCGAATTGCGGATTAATGTTAATTGTGGCAGTAAAATTTTTAATAGCGCCGTGCAAGTCTTGTTGTTCGAGATTTTTTAAACCCTGAGTGTAAAACTTTTTGGTAATAACTTTTAAATTTGCCTCTTGTCGGGATTCAGCTTGCTCCCCCGGAAATACTTTGCCTGCAATATTAGTGAATCCCAAAGATTCGATCGAATTGAAAATACTTGTGACAACTAATTGGCTGGGAAGAAGGGGGATAGTAGGCATGGGAGGAGTGGTGTTCAACTGTATGCTCTTATTTTCCTCCATACTTCAGCTACTGACAGTGATATCCGTAGTGTCAGGAACGTGATAAGTTTGATGAGATTTGGTGATGCTGGGGCTTGAGTTGTGTGATGACGATCGCAATTCAGAACAAATGCGTCTACAACCCTTTAAATATAAGGTTTTCAGGCTAGCTTGGCGGTTTCTTTCTTCCCATATTGAGCAGTTCCTACGGGGATTGTTTGCAGGTAGGCCCCTGGGGGAGCGATCGCAACTGCCCGCAGCAAGTATTACTTTGTAGCGATATTCGATCGGGATTTGTCCATCGAACACGGCCATCTTAAACCCGGTTTTTACTCACGCCCAGAGCACCATTCTCGCTTAACAGGCTTTCCGGCCTGTTCCACAAATTACTAATATTTTTGAGTAATCTTGCTGAGGAAAGTTGCAGATTATTTGCTATGCTTTGATTAGACATCAATAATTAATGGCGCAAATTAGTGTCAATGAAAAGAGTTATGAGGTTGAAAATTTTCTTCGCGGCCGTATTGGCGATCGTCCTGTTCACTCTCTACTTAACTCCTCCTGTGATGGCCGCGAATGGGGAGGATTTGAGTCACCTATTAAAAGATAATTGGTGCGTCAGCTTTCTCTGGAAGCAATGCGATTTGAGCGCTGTCGATTTGCGGGGAGCTAATCTCCAAGAAGCCAATTTGTCCGGCGCTAATTTGTCCGGTGCTAATTTGTCCGGTGCTAACTTAAAAAATGCTGACCTTTCTGGTGCAGATCTCAGTGGCGCTAATTTAGCAAATGCTGATATTTTAGGCACGGATCTCAGTCGAGCCAATTTGACAGAAGCTAATTTCAACGGCACGAAGTTGTGGGATGCTAATCTGACTTTGGCAAATCTGAGCCGCGCCAATTTACAAGATGCTAATGTCTTAGATTCTCGACTTTGGGGAAGCAATCTCACGGAAGCTAATTTAACGGATGCGACGCTGCACGGTGCTGATTTGCAATATGCTAATTTAGCCGACAGTAATTTGAGAGGTGCTGACTTACACAGCTTCTTTTTCCGAGGTTCCAAACAAGTCACAAATTTGAGCAATGCTAATTTAGAAGGGGCTACTTTAACGGGAGCAAATCTCAGAGGTGCGGTGCTGGCAGGGGCAATAATGCCGGACGGGTCTATTAATGAAGAAAGTGGCTTGAATTTACAGTAGAGTAAAATTAAAGTCTGCTTGAATAATTTCAACAACAGGCTTTCGGGCTGATTTCGCAGTCAATGAATTATCGGGTGTAGCTGCGCCCGTTGCCAACAGCTTGTTGAGGATGCTGTCAAGATATCAATTTAAACCAGGGTGCGATCGACCTTTTAACTCCCAAGCTGCGCCCATTGCCAACAGCTTGTTGAGGATGCTGTCAAGATATCAATTTAAACCAGGGTGCGATCGACCTTTTAACTCCCAACCAGTAAATATCGCTAAAATCTTAAATCTCAAACCGAACCTGCGCGCATCTGTTACAATTTTCAACAAAGCCAGACAGCCCCAAACCTGAAGTCACCTGCCTAGGGCTACAAGCCCCCGACAGGAGTCGTGAAGAGCAAAAATATTAGATATTTAGTTTAAACTCCCAGATTCATCTGTAGAGTATCTCTAAAATCTAAAATCGATGGGCTGTGGAGTAAATCTAAAATCTAATAATCTAAAATCTAAAATCTAAAATCGATGGGCTGTGAAGTCAATCTAAAATCTAAAATCTAAAATCTAAAATCGACTGATGGAAACCCTGCAAACTCAACTTTACGAACTCGCCCAATTTGCTAATAATTTAGTAAATACTCAACTGACAAACCTCAGTTTAGTCAGCGTCGGAGTCATCTTTCTGGCAGGGTTGCTAACAAGCCTAACGCCCTGTATGCTTTCAATGTTGCCGATCACGATCGGCTACATCGGCGGATACGAAGCAAAAAGCCGCCTGCAAGCTGCCGCCCAGTCTGCGTGGTTTTCCCTGGGATTAGCCACCACCCTTGCGGGTTTAGGTATTGTAGCATCATTGGCCGGACAAGTTTACGGGAAAATTGGCGTGGGTTTGCCGATTCTTGTCAGCATTATTGCTATTCTAATGGGGCTGAATTTACTCGAAGCTTTACCCTTACAAATGCCGTCTTTCGACGCTGTGGGGTGGGTGCCGAAAGATTTGCCGGCGGGCGTGCGATCGTACTTATTGGGCTTAACTTTTGGTTTAGTAGCGTCTCCCTGCAGCACGCCGGTTTTAGCTACACTCTTAGCTTGGGTTTCCAAAACGGGAGATACAGTTTTAGGTGGTGTGTTGCTGCTGTTTTACGCTGCTGGCTACGTCGCTCCGCTGATTATAGCAGGTACTTTTACTGCCAGCATTAAAAAGTTGTTAGAATTACGTCGGTGGTCGAGTTGGATTACGCCTGTTAGTGGCGTTTTGCTAGTAGGATTTGGCGTTTTCTCTCTGCTTTCCCGCATCCTTCCCGCGTAAGTTTCGTTGTAAGGACTTCAGTCCTTATTTAGAGATATAGCAATCACTACGGAATGCGTGAATTAAGTTTTTTTTACGAACCGCGAAGACAGGAAGAACACGAAGGAAGGAAGAAAAGAGAAAGACTTCAAAATTGATTGAGACTTGCTCGATAAAAATAATAACATTTTATTCATTTTTTGTTTTTCCCTCCTCTTTCTTCCTTCTTCCTTCTTCCCTCTTCCTTCTTCCTTCTTCCTCCATAATTACCAATGACATCAAAAGAAGTATTTCTCTCAAAACTCTCAAGCTGGGCAACAGCCCCTCAAAGGTTTTTCAAGCGAGAAATCTTGCCGGTGCTAGCAGATTTGCGGCTGGCAATTATCTTGCTGCTGACGATCGCATTTTTCAGCATTTCCGGCACTGTCATCGAACAAGGCCAATCAGTACCCTTTTACCAATCTAACTATCCCGAACACCCCGCTTTGTTCGGCTTCCTAACTTGGAAAGTTGTGCTAATTGCAGGACTTGACCACGTATACCGCACTTGGTGGTTTTTGTCAATCCTAATTTTGTTCGGCAGCAGCTTAACAGCTTGTACATTTACCCGACAATTTCCCGCATTAAAAGCCGCCCGCCGCTGGAAATTTTATGAAGAACCAAAGCAGTTTGAAAAATTAGCTCTCAGTGCGGAATTAGAAACAGTTGGTTTAAGTTCGTTAGAACCACTTTTGCAGAAAAAAAACTACCGCATATTTCGAGAAGGTGAAAAAGTTTATGCGCGCAAGGGAATAATTGGCAAAATCGGCCCGATTATTGTTCACGCCAGTATGCTAATTATTTTAACTGGGTCGATATGGGGCGCAATGACGGGATTTCTCGGTCAAGAAATTGTTCCCAGCGGCGAAACATTTCAGGTGCAGAATATCCTGGATGCGGGGCCTTGGGCGGGGCCGCAAATACCGAAGGATTGGTCGATGCGAGTTAATCGGTTCTGGATTGATTATACTCCCGAAGGCGGAATCGACCAATTTTACTCTGACCTGTCAGTTTTGGACAAAACAGGCCAAGAGGTCGATCGCAAAACCATTCACGTTAACGAGCCCCTGAGATACCGGGGAGTCACATTTTATCAAGCAGATTGGGCAATAGCCGCCGTGCGAGTTCGCCTCAACAAAAGCCCGGTTTTACAATTGCCAATGGCTCAGTTAGACACCCAAGGTAAAGGCCGAATTTGGGGAGCTTGGATTCCCACAAAACCAGATTTGAGTGCGGGAGTTTCTCTGCTAGCAAAAGACTTGCAAGGAACGATGTTAGTGTACGGTACGGATGGCAAATTGTTAACTACAGTTCGCGCAGGCACGGCGGTAGAAGTTAACGGAGTCATGCTGACAATTGACGAAGTTGTAGGCAGTACGGGATTGCAAATTAAAGCCGATCCGGGTATTCCGATCGTTTATACTGGCTTTGGGTTGTTGATGCTTAGCGTGCTGATGAGCTATCTGTCTCACTCGCAGATTTGGGCTTTGGAAACCAACGGTAAACTATATGTCGGCGGGCGAACAAATCGCGCTCAGGTGAGTTTTGAAAGAGAAGTTGTGGAGATTTTGGACAAGTTGGCAGAATCGAAAAAAGAGGAAGAAAAGAGCGAAATAGCGCCGACTTCTCTAGCGAATCAAAACTAACCCTAGGGTGCGCTAGGCGCACCTTACACCAGGTGAAAAACGGATAATTAAACAGGAAATAAATGTGATAAGGAATGAGAATTAAATAACTTACAATGCGTGATGGTTCTTGTGGGATGGGCGTCCCGCCCGTCCAGAAAGGGCGGGCGGGACGCCCAACCCCTACTCCCCACTTTCAAGAGTGTAAATTATTTAATTCGCGATCCTAAAAAGGATTGAGTTCAGTTAACACGCAGGGAGCATCTCATATTTGCAAAAACACTTCTTTCTTCTTCCTTCTGACTCTTTTCTCCTGGCTCCTGACTCCTGACTCCTAATTCCAATTGCGAGCTTTGCTGCTTTCATTGAGATGCTCCCAACACGCATTACTAAAAAGAGAGATTCTAGAAAGTCAAGATATGAAAAAGATTAGATACAGCCAAGATGTAGATGCGATGCTGATCGAAATTTCCGATTGCCCGATCGCCTATGCCGAAGATGAAGGAAACATGATTCTGCACTATTCTAGCAGCGGAGAACTGGTGTTGATTGAAATATTAAATGTCAAACAATTTATGTCATTAGAATCTCTCTCCGATGAGATACCTACCCGCTAAAGCAGTTCAAGCGGGCGGACACTCACAGGGACTGCACCTACTTCTGGTGCGACACCTCAATCACGGTGTGGACGTTCCCCCGTGGCGAAAAATCGCCCTTAATCGTCGCTTCCAGCGGCGCGCAAGCGGCCACAAAATCGTCTAAAATTTGATTGATCGATTCTTCGTGAGAAATGTAGCGATCGCGATAACTGTTGACGTACAGTTTCAGCGCCTTTAACTCTACCACCCGCTCGTCTGGCACGTAAGTAACGTGAATTGTCGCAAAATCGGGATAGCCAGAAAACGGACACTTGCAAGTAAACTCCGGCAACGTAATGTTAATCGAGTAGCGCCGCCCGACTCGCGGATTCGGGAAAGTAATTAACTCGCCTTCCAAAATCTGGCGTTCGCCGTATTTCATTTCTTCGGTGCTTGACTTTTGCGACATAGTTTGTTCCGGTGCGTAGTTGTTCATAGCGATCGACTAAAAACTTGTAACATTAAATTAAATTAACGTTCAATATCTGTAACAAATATCTTGACGAATTGTGTTGCGATCGATCTAATTGCAAATACTCTCAGGCTAAACTAAAACAAGTTCACCCTCGCCATCTACAATTATGCAAAATACTACCTTATCTGACAATACTTCCCCTGAAAACTCAAATAGTTACTCTCCATCGGTACCGATTTCCCTCTATCGAGAAGTCACGGCAGAGCTCCAAGCAGCCCAAGCGATGGTGGACTCCCTCAAAACCCACAATCAGCAATTAGTCCAACAAAATCAACAACTGCGGCGAGAAGTAGAAACAGTAGTTCAAGTATCCCAACAGTTACAGCAAGTAGTCAACTCGGCTCAGAGCGTCACCCAGACAGGAATGCCTCAAATGCCGTCAGTCAAATTCAATTTCAGCATTGAACCTCCGCCCCCACCACCTGTAACCTCGCAGACTAACTCTGCCATACCTCAACCACCTCAGACAGTGGCTTTCCCCTTCCCAATACCGGAACCGGAGCCAACAGCCACCTCGATGCCCCAGCCACTTCCCGAAAAATTATTTACAGAGGTGCCGGAAACTCCTTACCGTGTGCGATCTCAACTCAAAAAAACCTCAGATTTAAGCGGATTGTGGTTGGCGATCGCGATTTTTCTGATTGTGATTGCAGCTTTCGGCGCAGGTTATTTAGTTGTCCGCCCTTTATTAATGAAAAAGTAAATTCCAACAAGAATCCCACGGTTCGATCCGTGGGATTTTAAACAAAACCTAGCATAAATTGTTCAAAGTTACGCTAATTGGCCATCATCCTCTGGCGGCAATCGTTTCTACTGAACGAGGGGCATACTGCTCTTCACAAGCAGAACCTACGATTCCCACCCCTGGCTCGAAACCGCGCGTAAACTCAGTGAGTTTTACCTGTTTAGCTTCCAAAGCTGTCTGTAGCACCTTCATGGCTCGGTGAGGGTCGCCGGCTCCGCAGAAAAATAAATCTGCAGCAAAATAACCGTGTTCAGGCCAAGTATGGATTGCTATATGGGACTCTGCCAAAGTAGCAGTAGCTGTCACTCCGTGAGGACTAAACTGGTGTACGCACAAATCGATGAGAGTAGCTCCTCCGGCTTCGATCGCATCGAGAATAGCGCGGCGGATACGTTCAGGATCGTTGAGCAAGTCTCCAGGAGACTGCCAAGCATCAGCGACCAGATGGGTTCCCAATTGTTTCATTCTGCGGGGTTTTACCTCTATTGAAGTTAAGTCTCAAACCTTTTAACGTTAGCACGATGTCAAAAATTTTGCAAGTATTTTTCACAAAGAAAGATGGAGGTTAGGAGAAGTACGCATCACCAACCGCTTGCGGTATGGTGGGGTCGAACTGTCTCACAGGCAGAGGCCACTAATCGAATTCGTGTTATTTCAGCGCTGCCAAGTTCTTCTCAAACCACCTTGTTTGATTAAAGCGATCTCTTGTTTTCATTGGCGGCAAAAAAACCAAAGCTCGATCGTTCCGGCCGTGACGGAATTTATATGATATCGAAAGGCCACAGATGGACGGCTATGCTCTCATGCGTAAAATTCGCCAGATCCTAGACGATCGCCCGGCGGGCCGATTCCAGCGATCGCTCTTGCAGCCTATGCTGGAGAAGTTGACCAGCAACCGGCGATCGCCGCTGGCTTTCTGGCGTCACCTACCTAAACCCGCCCGACCAGCAGAGATAATGAAGATCGTTGCCCGTTTCTGTGGGCCCAATGGAAAGACAACCGCATGATCCAGCAGTATCAACTCGTTGAACAGATTTTTGCAGGCAATAGCGAGATGGCGATGCTGATGCGATCGCACGATTGGTCGCTTTCCGCCCTTGGTGCCGTTGAAACCTGGTCGCAAAGCTTGAAAACCGCGATTCGGATCATCTTAGGTTCTCGCTACCCCATGTTCGTCTGGTGGGGACAGGAGATGACCAAGTTTTATAACGATGCTTACATTCCTGTCCTCGGCAAGCGACATCCGCAAGCACTAGGTCAGCCTGCCTCACGGGTATGGGCTGAAATCTGGGACACGCTAGGGCCGCAAGCAGAAGCGGTTTTGAACCAGGGACAATCGACGTGGAATCAAGAATTGCTTCTGGTAATGGAGCGCAACGGGTATACAGAGGAAACCTACTTTACCTTTTCCTACAGTCCGGTGGCGAATGATGATGGCCCAGTAGGGGGCATTTTCTGCGCCTGTAGCGAGGACACTCAGCGCGTGTTGAGCGAGCGCCGCTTGGCAACGTTGCGCGAATTAGCAGCAGAAACAGTCACTGCCAAGACGGTAGAAGCAGCTTGCCTTGTTTCCGCCACCGTATTAACCAATAACGCCTATGACATCCCGTTTGCGCTGTTTTATCTACTCGATGGCGAAAGCGAGATCGCACGACTCGCGGGTACAACAAGGTTAGCAGCCGGAACCCTTGCCTCTTGTGAGGCGATCTCGCTTACATCCGCCCAAAAGTGCCAGTGGCAATTGAAGCAAGTCATCGAGACGGGCGAAAGCAGAATCATTGAAGATTTGGAGGCGCAATTTGGGCTTTTACCGGGCGGCGCGTGGTCTGAATCTCCTCATCAAGCGGTAGTTCTACCACTAGCTCGATCGGGAGAAACCTTCGGGTTCCTGATTGCTGGGGTGAGTCCGCTGAGAACGTTTGATGATGATTACAAAGGTTTTTTTGAGTTGATGGCAGGGCAGGTGACAACAGCGATCGCCAACGCTCAAGCTTACGAAGAAGAGCGTAAACGTGCCGAAGCATTAGCTGAGTTAGACCGTGCTAAAACCACCTTTTTTAGCAATGTTTCCCACGAATTCCGCACGCCGCTCACCTTAATGCTGGCTCCCTTAGAAGACACGATCGCCAACCTGGATGGAACAATTCCACCTCAAGAACGCGAACAATTACAGTTGGTGCAGCGCAATGGAATGCGACTCCTCAAACTCGTCAATAGCTTGCTCGATTTCTCACGCATCGAAGCAGGTCGAGTCCAAGCATCTTATGAACCTGTAGATTTGGCAACCTATACGGCGGAACTTGCCAGCACGTTTCGCTCGCTGATTGAACGGGCAGGAATGTCGCTGATTGTTGACTGTCCACCCTTGCCCGAAGCGATTTATATCGATCGCGAAATGTGGGAAAAAATTGTTATCAATCTATTATCAAATGCTTTTAAGTTTACATTAGCAGGGACAATTACTGTTCGATTGCAGCGCGTCGAAAATTGTGTTGAATTATCAGTTGCAGATACAGGAGTCGGTATTCCCTCCGAAGAACTGCCGCATTTATTTGAACGATTTCATCGAATCAAAAACTCGCAAGGCCGGAGTTTTGAAGGCTCCGGTATTGGGCTGTCGCTGGTGCAAGAACTCGTCAAAATACATGGGGGAGCGATCGATGTCAGCAGCACTTTTGGGCAGGGAAGTTGCTTTACAGTGACGATTCCCACCGGAACAGCTCATCTGCCGCCGGAGCGCATTGGTGCGAGTCGCAGGTTAGCATCAACGGCGTTGGGCGCGATGCCATATATCGAAGAAGCTCAACGCTGGTTGCCAGAAGGCGATTTTAGATTAGAAGAATGGAGCATGGCTCCATCCACTAATGAACTCGTCAATCAACCCGATCGATCTAAAATCCAAAATCTAAAATCTAAAATTCTGCTGGTAGATGATAACGCTGATATGCGCGATTATATTCGGCGACTCCTGAGCGGTTCTTATATTGTTCAAACTGTCGCCGATGGCGTTGCTGCTTTGACTGCCATTGAGAATAATCCACCCGATTTGGTATTGACAGATGTGATGATGCCAGGGATGGATGGGTTTGAGTTGTTGCGATCGCTGCGTTCTAATCCCGCAACCCAAGACATTCCCATCATTCTCTTATCAGCCCGCGCCGGCGAAGAATCCCGCATTGAAGGACTCGCAGCCGGAGCCGATGACTATCTGATTAAACCGTTCTCGGCGCGTGAGCTGCTGGCAAGGGTAGAAGCAAGTTTGAAGCTCTCCCGGCTGCGGCAGGAAGCAACTGTGCGAGAGCGAACCCTTCTGGGGCGCGTGACCGATGGGTTTATGGCAATGGATCTCGACTTTCGCATTACCTACGCCAACCAAGCCGCACAAGAAGTGTCGCGAACTTCTTTAGAAGCAATTCTGGGCAAAACGATGTGGGAAGCCTTCCCAGGCACGATCGGCAATCAGTTTGAATTCCAGTATCGCAGAGCGTCCAGCGAGCAGGTGGCGGTGGACTTTGAGGCATATTATGCTCCGTTGGATTTGTGGGTTGAGGTTCACGTTTATCCTTCACCGACTGGGCTGTCTCTTTTCTTCCGGGATATCAACGATCGCAAAAAAATTGAGCAGGAACGAGAACGGTTTCTTGCCGTCGGTTCAGATTTGCAAGTGATTACGGGCATAAACGGGTATTTCCACTGGGTGAGCCCAACCTTTGAACGAACCCTCGGCTGGACACCAGACGAAATGACATCCCGCCCCTGGACTGAGTTTGTCCACCCGGACGACTTGGGCACCTCCATTGCAGAAGCCGACAGTTTGTTCTCCGGTAACGAAACCTTTACGTTTGAAAACCGTTACCGGCACAAAGATGGCTCCTACCGCTGGTTTCTATGGAATGCCCAGCCGTACCCAGAAGAACAAGTGATTTACGGCGCTGCCGTTGACATCACCCCTCGCAAGCAGGCTGAGGCCACACTGCGCGAGAGTGAGGCGCGGCTGCGATTTATGTTAGATGCCTCCCAAATTGGCGATTGGGATCTCGATCTCACGACGCAGCCTTACACTGCTCATCGATCGTTCAGACACGATCAAATCTTTGGCTATGAGTCGCTGCTGCCGGAATGGAACTACGACATTTTCTTGATCCACGTTCATCCCGATGATCGCGCCTTTGTGAATGAGAAGTTTCAAGAAACCCTTTCAGCCAATACCAACTGGAACTTTGAATGTCGAATCATCCACCCGGATCGAAGCTTGCATTGGATTTGGGTACGCAGCAGCGTTTATTGTGACTCCAGTGGTAGGCCGACTCGGTTGTTAGGAATAGTGATGGATATCACCGATCGCAAACGGGCGGAAGCAGCCTTGCGTGAAAGCGAGGAGCAAAGCCGGAATATTCTAGAGAGCATTGGTGAAGCATTCTTTGCCCTGGATGAGAACTGGCGGTTCACCTACGTCAATCAATTTGCCGAAACCTTGCTCGATCGCACTCCGGGTGATTTGATTGGCAAGAATTTATGGGAAGAATACCCAGGACTGATGGGCAACGAGTTGGAGCGGATCTATTGGATCACCATGCGCGATCACGTGCCTGCGTCAGTGACGGCGTTTTATCCCGACCACGATCGTTGGTACGAAGTCCGCAGCTACCCTGCCGCACAGGGAATCACCGTTTATTTCAGGAATGTCACCGACGGCAAACAAACCGAAGAAGCCCTGCGAGAAAGTGAAGAGCTAAAGCAACGCATTCTAGAGAGCAGCAATGACTGCATTAAAGTTTTAACGCTAGATAGCGAAATCGTTTATATCAGTACAGGCGGGTTGTGCCTTTTGGAAATCGACGATCCGACACTCATTCTGAACACCCGTTGGCTTGATGTCTGGCAAGGCGAACATTATGAAAATGCCTTAACGGCGATCGCGGCTGCCAAAGCGGGTAATACAGGTCAGTTTCAAGGCTATCTTCCCACCCGAAAGGGCACGCCGAAATGGTGGGATAGCATAATCACGCCACTGCGAAATACTTCTGGGCAGGTGACGCAACTCGTTGCAATTTCACGAGATATCACGAAGCAAAAACAAGCTGAAACTGAACGGGAACGACTGCTGGCGCAGGAGCAAACCGCACGAGAAGCCGCCGAAACCGCCAACCGCATCAAAGATGAGTTTTTGGCAGTGTTGTCCCATGAGTTGCGATCGCCCCTCAACCCTATTCTCGGCTGGTCGAAGCTGTTGCAGCAAAACAAACTGAGCCCTGCAAAAACGGCTAGCGCCCTTGCCTCGATCGAACGCAACGCCCTACTCCAGTCACAACTGATTGATGACCTGCTCGACATCTCCCGCATTATGAGTGGCAAACTGAGTTTGAATCGGATGTCCGTTGACTTGAATATGGTGATCTCAGCCGCCTTGGAAACCGTTCGACTAGCAGCCGAAGCCAAGTCGCTGGAAATTAAAACAACTTTTTCACCCTCCCAGGGAATGGTAATGGGCGATTCCGGGCGTTTGCAGCAAGTAATCTGGAATCTTTTATCCAATGCCGTGAAATTCACCCCTGGTGGCGGGAAAATTAGCGTTAGGTTAACCCAAACTGGAAGTTATGCCCAGATTCTTGTCACCGATACAGGAAAAGGCATCAATCCTGAGTTTCTCCCTTATGTGTTTGAGCATTTTCGGCAAGAGGATGGAGCCATAACTCGTAAATTTGGGGGTTTGGGATTGGGGCTGGCGATCGCGCGTCAAATTGTGGAACTTCACGGCGGCAGAATTTGGGTTGAGAGTAGGGGTGAAGGACAGGGAGCCACCTTCACCGTTGAACTTCCCCTCTTGCATACCGCGAATCCGGTTGAAGAAGTTGCCGATACAACAGAAGTTCGATCGAACGAGCTCCATCTGGCCTCTGTGCGCGTCTTGGTTGTGGATGATGAACCGGATTCACGCGAGTTTGTGGCGTTTGTAGCCCAACAAGCCGGAGCCAAAGTGACTGCCCTTGGGTCTGCGATCGAGGCACTACAACTGCTCTCAACCACACCCTTCGATATCCTCCTGTGCGACATTGGTATGCCAGATATGGATGGCTATATGCTAGTGCGGCAAGTGAGAGCTCTACCACCAGAGCAGGGCGGGCAAATTCCCGCGATCGCCCTGACTGCTTATGCTGGAGACTTTAATCAGAACCAAGCTCTTGCTGCTGGGTTTCAACGTCATCTTGCAAAACCTGTCGAACCGAATGAGTTAGTCCAAGCAATTGTGACATTGCTAAGGAAACGGCATCGCTGACTCCGAATTTTAATAGATTGTCGGCGATCGACAATCTATATAAACCCGTCCCGCACAACCAATAACTGAATTCTGACTCCTGACTCCTGAATTCTTTATTGTCAAAAGTTTTGAGTTTTAAATTAAAGATTATTTAACTTAAAACTCAAAACTATTTTCCCTTAATCAACTCCTCATATCAATTCCTGCTGCGCCGGAATGATATCAAATCCGCGCTTAGAAAGTCGGGCGTAAAGTCGAATCAAGCTCGCAACAAATAATTCGCGCAATTTTCATTTTTTTAACGGGAACATCTCACTTTTGCAGCAAAGCTCGAAATTGGAATTAGGAGTCAGGAGTCAGGAGTCAGGAGGAAAGAAGAAGAAGGAAGAAGGAAGGAGGAAGAAGGAAGGAGCCATAATAAGTGTTTTTACAAATATGAGATGCTCCCTTTTTAACCCCTCCTTCTACAGTCAACCGTCAACCGTCAACCGTCAACCGTCAACCGTCAACCGTCAACCGTCAACCGTCAACCGTCAACCGTCAACAATGATAAGGAGTGCAACCGGAATCAATATCAATCCCTGCTGTGAGTAGCTCCATTCGGCAAAATTGCCCCGCCCAAAGCTGCTTCATTCAAATTATCAACATTCAAGCTTGCCCCAATCAAATTAGCCTCGGACAAATTAGTTCCTGTCAAATTCGCCCCTGTCAGAGAACTTAGCAGCAAACCCGCTCCAGACAAATTGGCGTGACTCAAATTCGCCCCCCGCAAATCCGCTTCCAGCAAGCTAGCGCCTGCCAAATTCGCACCGCTCAAATTAGCTCCCCGCAAAGAAGCTTTGTTCAAATTCGCAGCCCTCAAATCAGCATTGTGCAGAATCAAACCATTTAAATTAGCTTTACTCAAATTAGCTCCCTGCAAGTCGGCACCGCTCAAATTAGAGCCATTTAGATTGGCCGATTGCAAGTCAGCACCGCTCAAGTCAGCACCGCTCAAATTAGCAGCGCTAATAGAAGCCTCCCGCAGACTTGCTTCGCTCAAACAAGCCCCAACTAAATTGACGCCGCTGAGATTTCCGCGATTGAGATAAGCCCGAGTTAAAGTTGCTCCGCTCAGGTTCGCCCCGGTCAAATCTACCTCGCTGAGAATCGCTCTAGTCAGATTTGCTCTGCTTAAATCAACCCCGCTCATAATTGCTCGGCTCAGCGTCGCCCCGCTCAAATTAGCCTCCGTTAGTTTCGAGCCGCTTAGCAAACAAGCTCCTACTAAACTCGCTCCCGTCATCACAGCTTTGCTCAAGTCAGCCTGAGACAATATTGCTCCGCTGAGATTTGCCCCGCTAAAATCTGCGGCGATCGCCACAGTTCCAGTTAAACTAGAACTGCCGAGGTTAGCTTCAATTAATTTCGCCTTAGACAAATTAGCCCCGCTCAAGTCGGCGGCGTTTAAATTAGCTCCAATCAGTTTGCTTTTAATTAAGTTGGCGCCTTTCAAATTAGCGCTGCTCAAATTTGTTCGACTGAGATTAGCTTCACTCAAATGAGCTGCAATGAGGTTAGCCCCTCGAAAATCTCGTTCCCCGTTTCTATGTCTAGTTAAAAGTTCATCGGCACTTAAAAGTTCAGTGAAATTCATAAAAAAATTGAGTGAGTTTCCTTAATTTCTCGATGTTCTATGTTGTCTGAAAATTTGTACTATCGTGTTTGGCCGTAAGTTTTTTCAACCTATACTGCCACATTAACCATTGTCAAAACTGGTTGATTCCTAGCATCACCCCGCTCACCTAGTTATAACTCACGAAAAACCCGGTTTGTCGTAAATAATCTGGGTGTTTTCAGCGCGGCAGTCATGAAGAAACCGAGTTGCGCGCCACCTGTAAGCCCTGTAAGTCTTATGGGGCTAATAATTAGTTGGCGGTTGATGTTAGTTGTTAATTGTTAGTTGTATTTATACTAACTGCTAATCACTAACTATTAACTGCTAACTATTTACCAAAATACCGAGAAGTTGTCGATCGATCTTGTCCATGTCGATCGAATATTTGGGGTATTGCTGGCGGCATCCGCGCCGCATTCTGACCCGATAATTTGCCAGTACAGGCGATCGAATTTATTAGTGCAATCAAGAAACAAGATATCGGAGCTTCAACCCCAAATGCCTTCTACATAAGTGCCTTCTATCTTCGATCGTCCATGAAAGCAGAGCCCGGTCAGCTCAGCTAGTTTCACCTCCCCCCACTGTGCTGCGCACAGCGTGAAATCCCACAGGAAGGCTGTTTCCCTCGGAGTGCTGAGCGAGTCGCAGGCAAAGCAAACAATACGCTGCCAGTAGCCTGAGATTTCGCGAAAAAAGGAGCCGCGAGCCATTGTGCTCCCGCGCTGCTGTGCTTGCTGTTAATCTTTACTCGATCCATGAGCGCTTGCGGTTCTAATTAACAGAACACCGGACACCAGGCGCGCTCCCGGACATAAAAGCTGTTCCTGGGCTTCTCAAATGTTTCGGTGAGGCATTCCCAGAAAAACTGTATTCCTGTAGCAGGTATTGCCAACGGCAATTCGGCTGCTACAGCCAACTAATGACCAGCCTAAGTGTTGCCCGAAGGCTCCGACAATTATTACTATTCTAATATTTGCCGACCACCCCAGGCATTTCTGGGCGCGCGGGACTGGGTACTTCACCTGTATAAGTTGGTGAAATTAGCCACCCCATAATTAAAGATAGTCGCTCTTTGACTAACTGGGCAATATCTGCTGTAATTTATGTCATCAAATTTGATAATACTGCAGGGTTTGCAATCGAGCTGTAGTGAGTGTTACAGAGTAAAAAACACTGCTGATTTAGGGTATAAAAATTAAGGGAGCCGATCCTCCGGCGCAAAGCCCCGCTCACGGACTGGGCCCCTAATCAAAATTAAACTTTTGACAGGTGGCTTTTTTAGGTTTCCAGAACAAAACAAAAGCCGGCTTTCAGAGAAAAAGCCGACTTTTGAGATAATTTTACCGACGAAGCGTAAAACCGCTAGGTGGCCGGTGTTGGTGGGATCACTTTCCACAATCCGAGTGCGCGAGTGCGACTACCCTGCAGAAAATAGAAACAATAGCTGGTAAAAGTATAGTCATCTATTACATGACATGGGAGGCCTTCGGCCCCTCCCCCTTCACTTTTACTTTGAGCGGATTGACCCGCCTCGGCTGAGCTACGCAGCTCCCTATCCCATTGCTCAATGCTTTTGGGAGTGCTTTTGCCACGATCATGTAAGTACCTACACAAAATTAATTACACATCCGACTTTGTTACTCTTTAGACGTATCAAGGGTTTCAAGTCAACTCAGTCGGCAATTAATTTGGTTTACCTACTTAATACCCATTCACGGAGCGCATTAATTAACAAACCATCTGCGGTTTTGTACAAACCTCTGTGGATGTGTTTGCCAATCGGCTAGCTGCATGAGTGATAGGTGTGGCTCGTAAATAAAGGCCTCGTTGAAAGCGGTTGCTTGGGCAGTCCAACTCCTTCTGCTCAGTCAGCATATACTACTCCTGACTATCTTTGACGAGAAACTTAATGAAGTTTTACAATACCCAAACAAACTCTCAATTATTAAATCAGAGGCCGGCCGGTAGTGCCATAAGTTGGATCGTAAACACCAGCGGTAGTATCAACCCCTGGAGTGCCAGGTGCGCCGTAATCAGCCCGAGCGCTATCGACGCTGGGATTATTATAGTCGTAGGTGTTCCAATGCTGAATGCCTCCGCGGCTCAGAATGGTTTCAGCTTTAGCGACTTCTGCTTCGCTGCCGTCAACCAGTACCAAGTAATCTCCTCTTGCCACGCGATCGTTGTATGCTCTAGCTTCCTCTTCGGGAATTCCCATACCGACTAAAGCTCCGATCAAGCCGCCTGCTGCCGCACCCAAAGCCGTACCGGCGAGTGTAGTGGCGATCGCCGTAGCTGAGGCTCCTGCCAGCATAATCGGCCCGATTCCCGGAATTGCCACTAGGCCCAGACCTACCAACAAGCCTGTCAAACCGCCCAAAGTGCCACCTGTGAGTGCGCCCTTTGTCACGCCTTCATCGGATTTGTTGTCCGCGCTGTCGTGCACGTCAATGCCTGCGATGTCGCCTTTAGAGTCAGCATCCTTAGCGATGACAGAAACGCGATTCATGTCGAAACCGGCAGTTCTCAGTTCTCCCAGTGCGTGTTCCGTCTCGCGGCGGCTTGAAAATACTCCCACGGCGCGCTTCTGGCGACCCGAAGCTCTGCGGCCGGTGTCTGCCGGCACATCGTAAATGCCCCAATCCTGAATGCCCCGCACAGTCATAATTCCTTCGGCTGTGGCAAGTTCGGCATCTGTTCCTTCTACGAATACCAAATATTCTCCACGCGAGACGCGATCGTTATAAGCTTTAGCTTTTTCTTCGGGAACTCCCAAACCGACCAAACCGCCTACCAAACCGCCTGCTGCTGCCCCAATCGCGCCTCCGATTACAGTATCTGCCAGCAGAGTTGCGATCGCACCCCCCGCCATCACCGGGCCAACTCCCGGAATCGCTAGCGCTCCAATGCTTCCGAGTAACCCAATCAAACCACCCGTCACGACTCCCGCTGTCGCGCCTGCTTTTGCACCGCCGCCCACTTTGTCGTCGGTACCCTTACCAGTACCAGTACCAGTACCAGTGCTAGCGCCGGCAATTTGGCTGCGATCGAGATTTTCCCCAACTACCGAAACTTTATTCATCGGAAACCCGGTACTTTGCAGTTCAATCAGGGCTAGTTCCGTATCTCGGTAATTAGAAAATGCTCCTACAGCTCGCTTGTGTTGACCTAAAGCCATTTTTTTTCTCCTGAAAAATATACTACTTTTACACAACCACAGAATTTATGCTCTGCCATCAATCACATTTAGTCATTTTTTCCCAACAATTTTCATCGGTCGCTGGGAATAACTTCCCGCTCTATCTTCAGGTTGGTTTCCAACTAATTGTCCGGGATGGGAAATCGGAAATTGGGAAGGGGAAGTTGCAGGTATTGCGCGAGTTTTGAGTGCGGAAATTGTAAATTCAATTTAAACTCTTTCACTTAAAACCCCACTCTCCCTAGAGAGTCACCTAAGCCTTGCGATCCGCTCCGAAAGCCATCTTACAATGCCCAACTTTACCCTCTTCCCTCAGACTTCTCTCCTAGATAACTACATCCTTTTCCCTTCTTTCCCTCGCAATTCTTCCTGCTAATTTATTGATTGCTGCTAGGCGATGCGGGTGCAGCAGGGGCGACAACAGCCGTAACATTCACCTGTTTGACACCCTTAATCTCTTTAGCTAGCGGCTCAATTTTAGCTAAATCAGTTTGATTGGGAACTGTGCCACCTACGGTGACAACCCCGTCTTTTGCATCAACAGTTAGCTGACCTTTAGTGATGTTTACTTCTAACTTCGATCGTACTTCACTTTGGAGGTCGCCATCGGCTCTTATGGCATCGCCACCCGTCACATTGTTGCGCTGTTCTCTGGCCCTGATATCAGAATTTGCTTGTGCTTTGCGAATATCGCTAGTTGCGTCACCCTGAGTTTTTTGAACTGTCTCGGCAGGGGGCGGGGTAGTGGTATTTTCTGTGGTAGAATTAGGAGCATCAGCGCTAGTTTTAGCCCCCTCGCTGCAAGCAGCAGCTCCAAATAATAGGATGCCGCTGAGGAGAATTGGTGTTAGTTTGTTCATAATAGGTTAATACCCTCCGGGTAAGCTTTCGATGAGCCTGACTTCCCTGCCTTCGTTAAGCCAGATGGGAGCCAGATGGATCAAGACAGCATCTTTATTTGTGCTTTCTGCGATTTAAAAATCCTTATATCAAATATATAAACTTGAGGAAGTATCTACATCGCTCCACAGGTGTAAAATTTATCTATACCGTTAGATAGAGTACAAAAAAAAAATAAGGTATTAAGTCACATTTAACTTAATGAGTTCTGACCGCATTATTCCTCATTATTCCTCAGAAACTCGGTTGATGCCTAAATTTTTCGTTGCTCAAGCCAATATTTTCCTAGAAACCAAGTTTAAAAGCGTAAGTTTTATTAATAAATTTGAGCGCCACTCCCAACAAATTGGGAGCATCTCATATTGGCAAAAACACTTCTTTCTTCTTCCTTCTGACTCTTTTCTCCTGGCTCCTGACTCCTGACTCCTAATTCCAATTTCGAGCTTTGCTGCTTTAATTGAGATTCTCCCAACTAATTTTTCCCTCGAACCTCGATCCTAGGACTTCTTCCGTCAACATCCATCCATTAAATCCGTTAAATCCCATACACTGCTCGTTGCCGAACCTCCTGCTTCAAAACAAACGAAAAGAGTCGAGAAATTTTTGAGCATTTTCTGGTTCTGGGGTAGTGGCTACCAGCCCGTAAACGCGGGTTTCCACCAAAAAAACTTGGCCCACACCTACAGGTTCCGTGGGGGAAAGCGGCTGAAACTCAAACTCTTTTCCCGGATAGCCTCCGAGGGAAATATCCCGCACTTGCAACAATTTAGCATTCGCTCCCACTACAAAAACATCAACGGCATTATTTAAAGTAATTCTGATATTATTGATATTATTGTTCCTCAGCCGAAAATCTAGGTCAAAGTATTGAAGCAAATAAGTTTCTTTGTTTTTTAAGTTCGAGCGGTATGTATGAGCAATAATTTGATTTGAAAAAATTTCGGAATTAATTTTGGGATTTCCCGGCATATCGATCGCAAACTGACCCATCGCTGAGCAAAATGGCTGCCACTCTGGCGTCTGAATGGCTGTCCGCAGCGGGGCTGGTTGAGATGCAGCGGAACGGGCAAATTTGAGAGGCAAGACAAGTAATGTAGCAGTAACTAGAAGTAAATACAGAAATTTCATTTGGTTAAGAAATATATTTGACCGATCGATCTGCGCTAGCCTAGAAATATATCCGCAAAGGGGGGATTTATGCTGAATATTATATTTACTCAACGGCGACGCAACTCTCAAGGGCGATCGCCAGCTAAAACCAGTAAAACCAGTAAAACCAATATACTCGCTGCTGTAAATACTTGGCTAGCTGTGTGTCTGCTGGCTGCTGTCACAGCTTGTGCAAACAGCCCCAACAGCAAGGCCCTCGAAGAATCTTTAGCCGCCGATCCGACATTAAAACAAAATCCAGTGGTTTTCTCTTCCCCGCCACCAGCGACAGCAATTGAGACCAACTCTACCGCCAAACTTCCTCCCGATTTCCCTACAGAGATTCCACTATATCCTAATGCTGAGTTAATCGAAGTTAGTGGGGAAACAGATCCGTCGCCAAAAAATGTGCGACTGCGCTGGGAAAGCACAGATCCGGTTAATTCGGTTCAAAACTTTTACTCCACAGAGTTTGGGCGTCGCAACTGGGAAATTGTCAGCCGCCCAACCGCCGAGGGACAAGGTTCTTTGGTAGCAACGCGAGATAATTTACGGGTAACAGTGTCGCTTTCTCCTACTCAGAAAGTAGGGGGTTCTACAGAATTTGCGATCGACTACAGCAAAGAAAGCCCAGAAATTGCCGCTAGTCCCCAACCTAATAATTCCGAGTCTAGCCCATCTCCAACCGCTTCACCAACTCCATCTAATTCAGAGGGAACTACTCCAACGCCATCTGCCTCGCCAAAATCAGCACAAGTTAGCCAACAAGAAAGCCAAATTCCTCAACAGTTGCGGCAGTATGTGGCAGATTTAACTCAGTTGGAAGTGCTGAAAGTGCGAGCGGCAGAAAGTGCTAATTTAGAAACAGCCAGCAGTTTGCCCAAACCCAACAAAATTATCACTCGCCGCGAATACGCCCGCTGGTTAGTAGCAGCTAACAATCAGATTTATGCTAGCCGTCAAGCCAAACAAATTAGATTAGCAGTAGACTCTAGCGAACCGGCTTTTTCTGACGTACCCAAAACAGACCCGGATTTTTCAGCAATTCAAGGTTTAGCAGAAGCCGGTGTAATTCCGAGTTCGCTTTCGGGAGAAACTAAAGATGTGAAATTTCGCCCGGATGCACCTTTAACTCGCGAAACAATGATTCTCTGGAAAGTGCCTTTAGATAGTCGTCAAGTTTTACCGACAGCTAACATTGACGGAGTGAAAGAAAAGTGGGGTTTTCAAGATGCTTCTAAGATTGATTCCCAGGCGTCGCGGGCAGTTTTAGCTGATTTTAACAATGGAGATTTGGCGAATATTCGCCGCGTTTTTGGTTTTACTACTCTGTTTCAGCCTAAGAAATCCGTGACTCGCGCCGAAGCGGCTGCTAGTTTGTGGTATTTTGGCGTTCAAGATCAGGGATTGTCTGCTAAAGATGCCCTGGAAGCTAAGTCTCAACCTGCTGAGTAGAGTTGTTTGGGGTGGTTAAAAGTTTTGAACACAGCATCTATAGCCTTTCTCAGAAAGATGAGGTACTCATGGGCATAGGGCATAGGGCATAGGGCATAGGGCATAGGGCATACCTCACCACGCCTGAGAACCGCTATACTTACCAATACCTCAAAAACCGGGTTTTTTCTCTGTAACAAAACCCGGTTTTTGCGTCCAAGACTGAGGAAATTGTACCAATTTTTGATTGATCGGCGTGCGATCGCCCGCCACAAAAATTGCAGCTTGAGTTTCAAGGATTTCTGTGAAGATAGCTTACCCAGAAACCGACTTTTATCTACGAAAATGCCCACTCAAACGCGAGGCATATCCGCTGAAAAACCTTGTTTCTTTAATTCCTATGGGCGAGTCATCGTAAAAAATTATTCCATAAATTATACATCGGCTTTTCTGTCCTTGTGGCCTACCCTAGGGGATAGATTTTTTTTAATCTTAATTTCTGTATCCTGGCATACAACCGCTGCATTTGGCGGGCAAATTTTCTACATATTTTAACTAATATCGTTTCCGGTTGTATCGGAATGATTTAACCGCAGAGGGCGCAGAGAACGCAGAGGGAGAGAATACAGAGAGGAATAATTCCGATGCTACCGGATTTGATATAACACTTTGTTGAAAACTCTCCCTAGGATTCCGGATGGCTTAGCGGCCTTAACGATAAATGAAAAACAGTGTTTGAGCTCTTGGAGAGCATTTTTTAATGTACGATATTACCTTATTTACCCCGCAAGACATGGCGAAATGCAGCTTAGTCCTGCGCCAGTTAGGTAGAAATACTGCTAGTATGGAAGCCAGCAGCCAGAAGATTGTTAACTATATTTACAGACATTTTTGCGATTCGCAAACTGGAGAAAATACCTGTGCCTTAGTGCGTTTGTTCAAAACTCATCCCTACGGGGAATTAGAAGACTCATTGCAACAATCCGCGCGCCGCTTGATGAAGGGCAATTCCCCCGCCGCCGACATGAAATGTTGGACTCTGCTAGCAGCAGCAGGCACAGAACCGCAGTGGAATTCTCGGCACACAGCAGCAGAAAATACAGCTATTCCATTAGTTAGCACCAAATTAGTGGCTCAAATGCCGGCGATTTCGGAAATAATCCGGCAGTTTGGTTTAGACATTCCTACCTTCCTCGGAATTGAGCGAGAAAGGTTCCTGCAATTAGAGTCCGCAGTATTAAATATTTTTCACGTATCAGAGGCAAAAGGCAGCCCCTTTATTCCTGAGCAAAATTCTTTAATTATCCCCTACCAAGTCAAGTCTGTCTTGGGATTTGGGGGACTTCTGCCGTCAGGAAGTGTGTTTGCGGTAGTGATTTTCCTGAAAGTTAAAATTCCCCACAGCACGGCTGAAATGTTTAAAGATTTGGCACTTAGTGTCAAAACAGCATTGTCCATGCCCGACAAACAAAGTGTTTTTGAATATTCAGAAAATCCTACCAGCTTTGTTACAAATAACAATATTTACGAAACCAAATTACTGGAATCTCAAGTTGCAAATCTGATGCAATTGCTGGAGTTTTCCGAACAAGAAATGCTCAGACAAGCGACTCGCTTTCAACAGACTATTGACAATTTACAGCGCGAACTTGCCGAACACAAAAATAAGGAACAAGCTTTGAAAGTAACCCAAAATTCGTTTACAGGTATCCTCAATATTCCCAAAGATGCTATTGCTCGCGTAGAGGAAAATCAAGGAATTCAGCGTTTCAATCAAGGAGAAGAACTGATTTAAACCAAGCTATGTGTTTAGTAACCCGGTTTATCCAAGAAACCGGGTTGTTGCTGTGTTTGTTGAGTAAATTTTGTTTTTACAGGAAGGAGTGCGAGCATCCGGCTCGCTGTATATAAATCTAAGTAGGGTTGGCTGAAAAAAAATCCAGGTAAATAAATTAATGTTAATACGAGTTTTCCAAAAAGTTGCTACCATGAAGCTGAGAGTTTGCAGATAAACACAGATTAACGCAGATGAATTATAGCCTTTCTCAGAAAGATGAGGTACGACTGGGCATAGGCCTCCGTGGGCATAGGGCATACCTCACCACGCTTGAGAACCGCTATATATCAATTCCCGTTGCACCGTCCGTTATTGTTGACTGTTGACTGGATTTTACGGCAGACGATGCTACGGGATTTTAGATCAAAATGAAACTAGAATGGGCTTAAAAAGGATTGAATGAAAAAGAATTACAGCTTTTGGAGTTAAAGGGATAGGTAATGTTAAATGTAATTTGAATAAAATTGAAAAAAGTCAAAAGGTAAGAAAGCTTTGAGTAAAAAAAGATTTTTTACTTTTGGCTTTAGACTTTTGACTTTTAGCACATCGAGTATTCAACTCAAAACTCAAAACTTAAAACTCTTAAGGCGCTGCTGCCGCCCTACGGTTGGCAACAATCAGATTAGCCTGATATTCTGCCGCTTTTTGCTGAGCCTTTTGATAGTTCGGGCTGGTTGACGGTACGGCTCTCATGAGCTTAACCGCTTGCTGCCACTCGCTTGCTACTGCTATCCACTCATTTTGAGACTGAGCCGTCTGGGCCGAAATGGCTGCCTTCTGAGCTGTGTTAACGGCTGCCCTCCAAGAGTCAGGCTTAGGCGCGGCGGGTTTTGGTGCAGGAGAAGCTGGAGCTGGGCTTGCTGGCGCAGCAGCAGTGGGAGCGGGTTTTGGTGCAGGGGAGGCTGCCTGTGGGGTGCCCGGAGATGCGGCGGTCGAGGATGCGGCGGCTTTAGAAGGGGGAGATGCGGGTTTCGGGGAAGGGGAAGCAGCTTCGGGGGCTATCGGTTCTGGGTTGGAGTCGCCGAAGGGGAAAGTTTTAGTAAAGAAAAGCCCTGCGATCGCCGCCAGAGGTACTAAGATACCCACAGGTATTACCCATTTGGGAAATTGTTTTTTCGGAGGCGGGGCTTGATCTTCGTCTTCGTCTTCGTCTTCCTCGTCGTCATCTCGATCGAATTCTCCTTCTTGATAATAGTCTTCCTCTTCGGGCTCGACATCATCTAAACCTACAGATTCGTCAGGCATTCCACTATCCAAGGGGTAAGGCATTGAATCTGCAGGCATCAGATCAATTTCATCTTCCCACGCAGGCTCACCGTCACCTGTTCGACGCCCGTAAACCTTTACAGTGTGAATTGATTCGAGTCCCAGCTTCGTCATGCCGGTGCGGATGAAATCGACCAATACCATTTGATCCGGTACTTTGTCTGCCTCCAGAATTATGTGGAGGCAGCCGTTGTCCCGCGTCACATCGGCGTTGATGCCTTTGGGTTTGAGTGTACGGTTGATGCTAGATGCGATCGCTTTTGGATCGCCTTGCTTGAGCAGTTCCCGCGGGTTCTGTTGTGTCATGGGTAGCGCTCTTTTTTTGGGGGGGGTGGAGAGCCGGCAAATAATATTAACCGATCGGCATTCGGCGGACAATATTTATTTACCACATTAACTTCTAATTTGGCATTCTGAGAGTATTTCTAGTATCTATTGACCTTTTGACTCGCGAACGGACCTCAAGCACATAGCCGAAGAAAGAAATTTGTTGTAAAAATTTACAGTAAGGGGCCGATCCTGTGCCCTGTCGCGCATCAGCGAAACAAGCTAGAAAGTTCTATAACTTTGGTTTGCAGGGTTGAGATTTCTTCTCGCCCGCGTTTTAAAGAAGCTTCTAAGTCTAGCAGCAAGGGCAAACTTTTTTGCAGTTTTTCTAAGCTGGCGTTCTTGACTTCTTGACGAAAATAGTATACTCGTTTCGGATTGCCCAGATCGAGAGCTTGAGCAATTTTATCATCGCGATCGCCCGCTTGGATCATCGCCTTTACCCACAGCCAAATCCGAAACTTACCAGTCAAGCCAGCCACAATCCTCAAACCAGGCTCGCTGCGGCCAGTTAAGCCTGCCAATAAATCCAAAGCGGCGGAGGTATTGCCCTCGCGAATCGCATCGGCTAGCTGGAAGGTATTCTGGGCGTGACAGTGCACCAGTGCCGCAACTTCTTCCGGGTTCAGAGGTTGGCTGCGGTTGCCCGCAAACAGCAGCAATTTTTCGAGTTCGCTGTATAGCTGGCGGGTATCGCTGCCAATGGATTCGGCCAAAAGTTCGATCGCTGTGGCTGTCAATTTTACGTTCATTTCGCCCGCGACTTGGCGCACCCGCTGGGCTAATTCTTTGTCATTCCAAGGCGGAATCGGTGAAAATTCCCGCACTTGGGCGGACTGGGAAATTAACTTGGTAGACTTGAGCCGGCTGTCGGGTTTTTTGACGGATGTCAGCAGCAGCACGGTGGTAGGGGGAATCACCGGCAGCGTCCGTTCAAATTGGGCTAACAGTTCAGGAGAGCACTGCTGCGTTACAGTCGTATTTGCCAGCCAGACAAAACGGCTGCCGGTACCGAAGGGGGGCGTTAAGGCTCGATCGAGCCCTTCGACCACAGCTCCGGCGGAATCGGCAATAATTTTGTCATAGTTAAAACTAGCCCAGTTGGGGTCGAGGACTGTTTGGCGCAAACTTGTCACAGCCTGCGCCATCGCAAAGTCGTCTTCTCCCCAAAACAGGTAAATTTGCATAATCAACGCTCACTAGCCAAAAAAATCCGAGTTGCAGGCGAGGCTTGTCCAACATATCCTGAATAGGGCTGTTGGAAGCCCGCGCCATAATATAAAATTTGGTGTGGGAGTATGTCACCGCGAGGAAATCAAGATTGGATGATACTTATCAAGCTTACGTAAATCGGGTGGCGCGAATGACGCTGCTGGACTCCTACAAGTCCCAGGTGGAACACATTCAGGAATCTCCAAAATTTAAGCCCGACGAAGCAGGCCGGAGAAATCCTGTACCTTTTCCAGGTTATTCGGTGATTACGCCCCCTGCGGGGGAAGATGCAGAAAATGCTGCATTTTATAGTAATTTGCACTCGAGCCAACAACGGATATTGCAGGAAATAGCGGAGGGTTCGATCGTGGCACTGCCTCCTGATACCTTCCATTTAACCGTAGCCGATTTGATTTGGAGCAGCGCTTTTCGAGATGCCTCTGATAAAAATCCCGAATTTGAGGAGCAACTGCGCTCGCGCATGGCCGATCGTTTTGCCGCCTGTAAACCCTTGGCGGGCGGCGCTCCCATTCGCTGGATAGTGCTGGGGTTGATGGTGATGACTAGAGCTGTGGGTGTTTGTTTGGCACCGACGGACGAAAACTCTTACAAGCAAATTCTGGAGTTTCGCCGATCGATCTATCAAAATCCCGATTTAATGGCTTTGGGAATTGAACAGCAATATCATTTTACGGCACACATTACTCTGGGTTATTTTGGGGACGTCGGGCCGAACCTTGACCGCGCTCGCTTGTGCGCTTTGCTGTCAGAGTTAAACGAGCAATGGCTGGACACGCCGCAAGAACTGTCCGTAAACCGAGTGGAACTGCGGAAGTTTGACGACATGACCACCTATCTCCGGCAACCGGAATGGCCTGTTTTTGAGTTTTAACGAAGGAAGAGGGAAGAAGGAAGAAGGAAGAGGGAAGAAGGAAGAAGGAAGAAGGAATAGGATCGATATGAAGATTTTTTCCCATCTCCCCATCTCCCCATCTCCCACTCTCCCCATCTCCCTCTCTCTCACTCTCCCTCTCTCCCCTTTGACAAGAGTCAGGATATTGGCTATTAAATGCTTTAATTATTTCTGTTTGACAGTAAAGTCAAGGAAAAAATTTGTCACTAACCCCACCCTAAAGGGATGGGGCTTGTAAGGAAACCAAGCCATAGGTAGAAAACAAGCGCAAGTAGGACTAGACAACGGTTGAGAAACCAATTTGAACTAACTGAAGGTGGCACTTTCATTGGACGTTACAGGCGCTATTCCTAACCCGTAACCACTCCGTTAGTCAAAGTCGAAGGAAATTAAACAGTTAGGCTTATCGCCAAACAAAAACCATGCAATACGTTCCTGTAGTGGACTTTGAGCAACGTCCTTTAATGCCAACAACACCCGCAAGGGCAGAGCGTTGGATTAAATCTGGAAAAGCAACACCATTTTTCCGTAAAGGGATATTTTGTGTTCGCTTAAACGTTGAACCTTCAAATCGTCATACTCAACCTGTAGCAGTTGGAATCGATCCGGGTTCTAAACGTGAGGGGTACACAGTCAAATCAAAAGCTCATACCTACTTAAATCAGCAGTTTCATGCTGTTGATTGGGTTAAAGAGGCTGAGGAGACAAGTACAAACGCCAGACGTGGAAGGCGCAATCGAAAAACACCTTGTCGCCAACCTCGTAAAAACCGTAAGCGTGGCGGGATTCCTCCAAGCACTAAGGCGCGTTGGCAATTCAAAATCCGAGTAGTCAAAGTTTTTGATACCATCTTTCCTATCTCAGACATTGGAATTGAGGATGTAAAAGCATTGACCAAAAAAGGTTGTCGCAAATGGAATAAGTCATTTTCGCCCTTAGAAGTTGGCAAAAAATGGTGTTATTCCGAGTTGGAAAGAATTGCACCTGTCACCCAATTTGATGGCTATACCGACACCTACTTAACTCGTCAAAAATTAGGTCTAAAAAAATCTAAGGTCAAGTTATCCAATGTTTTTGATGCCCATTGTGTCGATTCTTGGGTGCTAGCTTACCTGTTGGTAGGTGGCGATATATCACCAAAAAATATGGTGGTGATGGAATGTAAGCCCATCCGCATTTATCGCAGACAATTGCACGTTTTTAACCCTGGGAAAAACGGATATCGCCGTCCTTACGGTGGCTCCATGTCGCAAGGATTGAAGCGCGGGGGGATTGTCAAGCATCCTAAGTATGGAAAGTGTTACGTAGGTGGCGAAGATTCTAAAAAATCTCGCATTAGCCTGCACAGTCTTGGTACAGGAAAACGCCTGTGTCAAAACGCAAAGCCCACAGATTGTAAGTTTCTGGCTTACAACTCATGGCGAACTGTAAAGCCGTCCTAAAAGGACGGGGTTTCAAACCCATTTTTCTGATGAAAAACCAGGAAAAATCAGTAATTCTGGTTTTTTACTTTTTGCTTAAAAAGTGACAGTAAACGTTGTTGGTATAGGTTTAGATGGAGCTGCTGGGCTGAGCGAATCGGCGCGGCAGGTTGTAGAAATGGCGGCTCTGCTAATAGGCAGCGAGCGCCATTTAAGCTATTTTCCCCAGCACGACGGAGAGCGCTGGGCGTTGGAAGATTTGACCGAAGCAATTCTGGAAATTCGGCGATGGTGGGCGACTGAACCCGAATTAGAGCCCTCTGCGGGGACGGTGGAACCCCGCGATCGACCGATCGTAATTTTAGTGGCCGGCGACCCGCTGTTCTACGGCTGGGGAAAGTTGTTAATTGCCCAATTGCCGGCAGAAAAATTGAGTTTTCACCCCCACGTCAGTTCTGTGCAGTTGGCTTTTAACCGCTTGCAAATCCCTTGGCAAGATGCTCATTTTGTTGGCTCTCAAGGACGTTATTTTGAGGAACTGACGGCAAAACTCAAACTCGGTGTCGAGAAAATTGCGGTGCTCGCCGACGAAACTCATACTCCGGCTGTACTGGCAAATTTGGTGAAAGCTCTAGATTTGCCTACACGCTACGAGTTTTGGGTTTGCGAAAATTTGGGGGCGGCCCAGGAACGGGTAAGCCGCAAGTCTCTGGAATCTTTGCTGGGAGAGTCTTTTGCACCGCTGAGCGTGGTTGTGATGCTGCGGGAGTCCCCGGCGGGGACGGAACCTTTGGATTTGGAAAAGTTGCCTTTGTTGGGAATACCGGATGCAGCTTTTATCGGTTGTGGCGACAAGCCTGGTTTGACGGTTGAACGGGAAGTGCGGGTGTTGGTGCTGGCACAATTGGCTTTGCAACCGGGACAAGTTGTCTGGGATGTGGGTGCTGGTAACGGTTCTGTGTCGATCGAAATTGCTCGTTTATTCCCGCAGTCTGAGGTGTACGCGATCGAAAAAACGGTTTTTGGCACTTCTGCGATCGAGTTCAACTATGGCCGTTTTGGGCTGCAAAATGTGTTCTCGATTCACGGAACCGCCCCGGAAATCTTGCACCGCTTGCGTCCTCCGCACCGGATTTTTATTGGCGGTAGTGGGGGAGGGTTGACTAAAATTTTGGGCGTTTGCGCCCTGCGGCTGCTTCCTGGAGGCTCGATCGTGTTGGCTTTGGATGCTTTTGAGGATATTGCTACTGTTTTGAGCTGGATGGGCGATCGGGTGCGCCGGGAACCGCACTGGAGTTACCGAATCGTGCAAGTGCAATTGTCGCGTTCTGTGGCTGGGGGGAATTCAACTCGTTTTGATGCGTTGCGGCCTGTTTCGATTGTGACGATCGATCGACACTTGAATTAATCTGAAATCAGTCATATCAAATCCGCGCTTCAGCGTCGGGCCTAAAATCGAGTCAACATTCAACACTCAACCATCATTCAGTTTTTCGACCCCAAGTCAACAGTCAACAGTCAACAGTCAACAGTTAACAGTTAACAGTCATGAGGAGTGCAACCGGAATTAATATAACTCTAACTTTCGGGTGCACGCAGAACACAGAGCATCCTCTGGTTAACGGAGAATATCCAAGCGGTGCAACAATGAGTTTAGAACTCAAATAATTAATTTAACACCTATGGATCAACTGCTGCGCCAACTAATTGAGGAGGTATGCGAGTATCCCCAAAACAGCTCCCAAAGGCGCAAAGCGATGAATCGATTGCTCGCCGAACTACAGGAACTTCCCGGACTACTGCGATCTGCACATCCCGATTATTTAGAAGCCTTAAATAAAACCTGGGCATGGGTGAACAAGAGCATTTGCTCGAACTTCAAGCTTAGCGATCCGAATGTGTCAAGACGACTACGACAATGGATAAATAGTTACCTAGAGTGGCGCATTAAGGATTTGAATTTACCTTCTCAACCGCCCACCTACAGTTTAGATGCCCCCATAGGAAGCTCAGATACTGAAACCGCGTTGCTGGATTTGCTTTCAGAAACAAGTTTTTCCACTCCTACCCGCAGTGGTTTGGATGGCTATATCGCACTTTTAGAGCAAGAAAATTATCACAGTATTATTCAGAAGCTAGAACAATACGTCCAAGAAGATCCCGATGGGAAATTTCGATCCTGTCATCCTAAAAACCATTCAGAGTGTAACTGTCAAGTTCTCACATTAAAGGTGCTGTTTAAAACCACCCCTGACAAGTTTACTGCGATCGCCAAAGAATTTAACATCAACTACCAAACTCTAAAATCACACTGGGAAAGGAACTGTCGCCCCTTGCTCCAAGCGATCGCATTAGAGCTAGGATACACAAGAGAGGATTAAATTATGCAAAGCACAAACCCAACGCTATTGACAGTTCCACTAGGTACTGATGCTCACCGCACCGCTCGAAAATTTGCGGCCGAAACTCTGCAATTCGCTCCTGAATTGACAAAGCATGAGGCTGCCAAACGAGTTTATGTGAATACTTTAGCAGTTTATGTTGTCTATAGTTACCTCAAATGGCAAGCTTACGAACCCGATTTAATTCAAGGCGATAGTTGGCATCCAGTCGTCCGTGCCCAGTGGGATATTGCTGATTTAGTGTTACCAGGGATGGGTAAATTAGAATGTCGCCCGGTTTGGTTTGGAGAAAGTGCGATCGCAGTTCCACCAGCAGCCATAGAAGACAGAATCGGCTATGTAATAGTTGAATTTGGCGAAAATTTAGACTCAGGGAAACTGCTAGGATTTACCCCATCACTGGATAATTCTCCGTTGCCAAGCCAGATCCAGATTGCCCAACTCCAAAACTTAGATGATCTGATCGATCATCTCTATCGTCTGGAATTAGGAAATCAGTTTTTGAGAAGTGACGATCCAGTAGCCTTAGAAGTGCGACAACTCTTAGAAACACAAAATTTTTCAGAAATTATCGCTCAATTAGAGCGCATTTACCGAACTACTAAACCAATTAAATGGCGGTATGCAGGAGCCGATGTATTAGTCGCTAGTCTTCCTATTAATCCTCATTATCAAATAGTTGAGTCTTCTGCTGAACAACAGGCTTTTATGGGAGAAATTAGTCGAGAAGAAAAAGTTCTCTCCGCAGATTTCAACCTCCAAGAGTTAGCCCAAAAAATGCTAAATAAATTAGCAGGAATTTGGGATATTGAAACAAAAGCTTAAATATTTTTTCAAAAAACTGAGAACCTCCCCATTTTGTAAAAAGCGTTTTTTAGGAATGCGATTATCATGCTCGCTTGCCTATATATTTGTAACGATACAGATACTTGCACTCCTGTGATATCAAATCCCTACCCTCGGAATTAATATTAGACCTCTTGCAAAAATAGCTGGGACGGGCTCTCCGGCCCGTCCCACAAAAAGTTTTTTCTCTTGTGGGATGGGCCGGAGAGCCCGTCCGAAAATTTGATCGAAAGGACTTTTGCAAGAAGTCTATTACCCACAGCTTTCGACACGGCGCAGTGCCCCATGTCCCGAAAATTAATCCGGGTAGTCCAAGGGGATTGCCGTCTCCTCTATATCCTGTCTGAGTGCAACCGGAATTGATATAAAACCCAAATGATATTAACCCAAAAAAGGTAACATGAAAGAACAGCTCAACTCTGCTTATCGTCACCTAATTGAAATGCTACGTACCTGTCCAGATGGTGAAGAAGGAGATATTTTGGATGACTATTCAAACCTCATTAATGAAGGTTTATTAGAGGTGATGGAGGAGGTAGCAGATGAGTTATTGGTTGAGGAAAATGAAGAGGGATCTGACTGGCTGCGGAGTGCTGTGGCGAAGATAAAAGACTTAATTAAAATTCGGTCGGAATTAGCTAATTATGAAGACTTATTAAATTTTCTCCTAGAAGTTTTGGCAGCAATCGAAGCAAGTGAAGGAGATGCAGAAGTTGTGTATCCTATTTTAGAGAAAAATTTAGATAAATTAGATGATAATTTTGATTGGTTTTTGCGAAGTTGGGCAACTGACGTTTTAGCGAAATTAGAGTCTGAAGAAGCTTACGATATAGCCACTGTAATTGGCACTTTTAGTGGTCTTATTCAAGAATTTACTCTGGGCGATTGTGTAAACAATATTGAAATTGCGATCGCGGGATATCAACAAGTAGCGGCGGCGCTCAATCGGGAAGATTACCACCAGGATTGGTTGGTTACTCAAAACCATTTGGGATTTGCTTATCAAATTCGCCTTGCTGGGAACCGTAGCAGGAATTTAGAAATGGCAATTGAGTGTTATGAATTAGCTTTACAATGTTGTAATGAGACCGATGAACCGGAATTATGGAGTTTGATTCAACATCGCTTAGGTTTAGTTTATTTTGACAGAGTTGAAGGTGATTTAGAAGAAAATCTGGAGAGGGCGATCGCTGCTTTTGAATTAGCATTAAAAGTGTGGAATTGTCAAGAGTTTCCCTTAAAAATGGCGGAAGTTCAGCATGATTTAGGTTTGGCTTATCTCCACCGTGTTAAAGGAGATGAATCGGCAAATATAGAACTAGGAATTAAATATTATCAAGCTGCTTTGGCTGTTTATCCAAAAGAGGATAATCCTACAGATTGGGCAAGAATTCAAAATAATTTGGGTCTAGCTTATTATAATCGTATTCAAGGAGAAAAATTAGATAACCTTGAAAGGGCGATCGCCGCTTTTCACAATGCCTTACAAGTCCGTACTTATACTGATTATCCCATACAGTGGGCAGAAACTCAAGAGAGCTTAGGTAATGCTTATATTACAATTGAAGAGAATCGAGACGACAATCTCCAAAAAGCAATTGAGTGTTATCAAGCAGCTTTAACTGTTTATAGTGCTGAAGACTTCCCCGAACAATCGAGTACGATCCAATTTTGTATGGGAGATGCTTACCGTCAAAAAATAGAAAATCGTGCTGATAATCTTGAGAAAGCGATTGAGTGTTATCAAACGGCTCTACAAATTTGTAATAAAGAAGAATTTCCTGAACTATGGGCATTTATTCATAATGATTTAGGGGCGACATATCTCAGCAGATTCAAGGGAAGTCAAGAACAGAATATAGAATTAGGTAGGAGTTTGATAGAGGCTACTTTACAAGTTTATAATCGTGAGGAATCTCCCGACAATTGGGCGAACACTCATAATAATTTAGGATTTTCCTATTATCTTTCTACAACCGGGAAATATTCCGATAACTTGGAACGGGCAATTGCATATTATGAATTAGGATTACAAGTGTATAATTCTGAGACTTTTACAGAAGTGTGGGGACTGATACAACTTAACTTAGGAGTTGCTTATTTAGAGAGATTAAAAGGAGATTTTTCCGAAAATATTGAAGCATCAATTGCTGCTTCTCAAAATGCCTTAACTATTTACGATCCAGAGACTTATTTAGAAAATTGGTTGAAAATCCAGAATAATTTAGGGTATGGCTATCAAAATAGAGTTAAAGGAGAGCAAGTTGATAACCTTGAGAAAGCTCTCGGCTATTATAAAATTGCTTTAGATACTTGCTGTTATAGTCAATTTCCTGAAATTTGGGGTTTGCTCAAAAATAACTTAGGAACTTTTTATTTAAGAAATGCTCAAGGGAATCAAGCTGAAAACGTAGAAGAAGCTATTGTTCTTTATCTTACCTGTCTTGAATCTTATCAAAAAGCATTTAATCGTAAACAATGGTCGATGATTCAAAATAATGTAGGGATTGCTTATCTCAATCGCAAATATGGTAGCCGTCTCGAAAATATAGAATTAGCAATCGAAGCTTTTAATAATGCTTTGCAAGTTCGTAATTATGAAAATTATCCCGAACAGTGGGCGGAAACACAACAGCATCTAGGAATTGCTCATAGTGAACGAATTTATGGAGATTCTTTACAAAATTTAGAAAATGCTATCAAATGTTATGAAAATGCTTTACTAATATATACTCGCTCAGATTTTCCTGAACAGTGGGCAATGCTGCAAAATAATATTGGTAGTGCTTATAGCGAACGTCTGCTAGGAGATGAGGATAATAACTTAGAAATAGCCATTAATTACTATCAAATGGCTTTGCAAGTAAATACCCGTCAAATTAACCCTGAAAATTGGGCAATGATCCAAAATAATTTAGGAAATGCCTATAGGAGGCGCACTATTCAAAATGAAATTGAAAATTTAGAAATGGCTATTTTTTACTATAAGTCAGCTTTGGAAGTTTATACTCAGAAAGATTTTCCTGAAGATTGGGCTATGGTGCAATTAAACTTAGGTTATGCTTATAGCGATCGCACTCAAGGAAGTGTTGACGAAAACCTCAAACTGGCGCGGGACTATTACCAAGCTGCTTTAGAAGTTTATACTCTCAAAGATTTTCCTGAAAATTGGGCAACTGTACAAAATAATTTAGGTTATCTCTACCACAATTTAGAGCAGTTTACCGAAGCAATTCAATACTTTAAGTTAGCATTAAAAGTCAGAACGCCTCAAGCTTTCCCACAACTTTGTCTGATTTCGGGACAAGTTTTAGGTCAAATTGCCTTCAAATTAGGACTATGGAGAGAAGCCATTGAAGGGTATAGTCTTGGTATTGAAGCTTTAGAACAATTGCGAGTTTGGGCTAATACCGATCGACGCCGCCAAGAAATTTTAGGAGAAGATATATATCTTTATGAAAATATTGTACAAGCATTAGTTAATACGAAAAATTTTCCACAAGCTTTTGAATATGTAGAACGTTCCCGCTCTCGTCGGTTAGTAGATTTAATTGCCAGTAATGACCTTTACTCTCATGGAGATATACCTTCAGAAGTAGAAGAATATTTAGCCGAATTTGAAGGAATTCAACGACAGATAGATTGCGAACGTTCCGGTTTAAAGAAATCAAGTAAAAAGCAGAAGTTAATTGCATTTAGAGCTAAGGATCTAATTGATATGGATTGTACACGCAATAGAGCAGCTTTAGAAGCCATTAGTGAAAATATCCAAGGTTTAGAAAGTGAAAAACAACTAATTTGGGAACAACTAAGACGTTTAGATCCGGTTTTAGCGGGCGAAATTCAAGTCAGTCCCCCTAATTTAACCGCTATCCAAGAACTCATCGATCGCCCTACTACAGCAATACTTAATTTTTACACTACTGAGGAAGATACATATGTATTTGTTTTGCGACAAGCCGAACTTAATTTGTACAAAATAACTAGAAGACGAGGGAAAAACTTACAAAAATGGATTAATAAAAATTGGCTAACACCCTACTTAGATTCTGGCGATTCAAGTAAATCAGCCCAAGAGCAATTACAATGTAAAGCTAAGTGGAGAAATCGAATTCCGCAGTTTTTAGCTAAACTTTCCCGCCGTCTGCAAATCGATAACCTGATTCGTCAGTACCTTAATAATATCGAGGAACTGATTATTGTTCCTCACCTTTGCCTACACCAAATTCCTTTTGCTGCTTTACCCTTAGAAAATGGTCAATATTTAGGCGATAAATTTCTAATTCGTTACACTCCTAGTTGTCAAGTTTTAGAATTTTGCCACAAACGTCCACCTGTCAACGATCGACTGATGTATGGTATTGTGGAAGATGCAACGGAAGATTTACCCTGTGCAAGTTTTGAGGGTGAACAAATTGCCAAACTTTATAATATTCGCAATGAACAACACTTACGAGGACGTAGCCAAGCAACGGTCAGCAACTATCGGCAACTTTCTCTACAAGTCGAGGGAATTATCTCTAGCCATCATGCTCAATCTCGCCTTGATAATCCGTTAGAATCCAGACTGGAATTGGCAGATGGTAGCATTAGTTTGGGGCAGTTAATGACACCGGGCTGGCGGCTTCCTCATCTAGTTGATGTGTTTTTATCCTGTTGTGAAACTGGGTTAGGAACTACGGAAATTACTGATGATATTTTGACATTATCGACGGGCTTTTTATGTGCGGGTGCTCGGAGTGTTGTGAGCACGCTGTGGGCTGTAGATGATTTAGCAACAGCCTTATTTTCAATTTTTTATCACAAACTTCGGCAGCAAGGAAGTAGCCGCCCAAAGGCATTGCAGCAAGCACAAATAAATTTGCGATCGCTCTCTGGATCAGAATTTGTCGCTTGCTATTCTCCCCAACTTGCTGATTTATTAGAACGCAAATTTGAAGAGGCGGAGGGCGATCGCCAGTTTGCAGAAAACCAGCGTAATTCCTATCCAGAAGGTTCCCCCGACTACCTACAATGGCTACAAGAGGAAGAAAAGCGGGCCGAAACAGCAACACGCAATTACAAAACTTTGGAACGACTGCAAATAATTAGTTGCTTAGATTTCCCTTTTACTGACCCTTTTTATTGGGCCGCTTTCACTTGTTCCGGTTTACGGTAAACTTCAGCCTCAATCTAAATCTGGACTCTTCAGCATCCCCATTAACTTCCGCTTCCGATTGTGTACTTGCATAAGTTGAGAACGATAAGCACACCACTGAAGATTTTGCCCCATTTGTAAATAGGCAGCGCGGGCTTTTTCCAACCACTTAATTGCACGATCGTAATCCTCTGATTTTCCCCGATCCATAATCGATTCAGCAAGCTGACAAGCATTGGCGATCACCCAATCGGGGCGGTGGGCGATCGCAGCCCCCATTACTCGGTGAATCAGTGCCGATTCGTAGCCACTCAAGCCATCAGCAACAGCGATCGCATCTTCAATAAGTCCCTCATAGAGAAAAATATCAACCTGTGCTTCAGAAACTCCCCAACTTCTATCACTTTTCAGAGTTGCTAACAAATTTGCTTTCACAGTTGACCAACTGTTTCCTGCAAACTCCTTCACTAAAAGATAATCGGCAAAGGATGGTTTGATTTCAAAGACTAGCATTCTAGAATTTAATGCAACTTCGTTTTCTCCCAACTCAACAGCCAACTCACTCGTCCAAATTGCCAGTTTATAAAGGCAATTGCCTGACAAATTCAACCCAGTTTGAGCAATTTTTAGAGCTTCAGCTTGGGCTTCCTGTGCTTGTAAACTTTGAGCTAGAGCAAAAGCATCTTCCGCTGATTTCATCTGAGTAGCAGCAGCTTCCACTGCTTCTTCTACTCTCCCCAAACGACTTAACATCGTCAAGTATTGTTGAGAGCAGTTTTCTGCTTGCGCTAAGTATAAGTATTCTTGATAGCGTTCCTGGCGATCGAGGATTTGCAAGCGAATTAATGCTAAGCTTTTAGCACATTCTGGTGCCTCATTAGCTCCTATTTCTTGCCCCGTAATATTTCCTTGAAGTACCTCTTGAATTAGGGGGTCATCCCAACCTTGGCGTAAAGCTTTCAAGCTCATGCTGAAATCGCAATCCCATTCATCTTGCCAAGCTTTTAACATCACCTGGAGATCGATCTCTTCTTCAGCAGTTAGTTCAGCCGTTAAAATGGCTTCTGTCCAAGCTTCATCCAAAGCGTTAGCTATATCAGAACTTTCAGCGCCATATTCTTCTACGTCATCCCAATCTTTAACGCAAGCTGCGGTGATGGCTTGTAAAATTACTAAGGCGTTGTTACCATCTCCCTCTGCGATCAATTCCTGCGCTTGCTGAATCACATCTAAAACTTCTTCTGTAATAGGGTCTTCTTCCCCCCATCCCTCGTCGAAATAACGCACAGCATTTCGCAAAATTTGTCGTACTTGTTGTCGAAAAGGAGCCGGATTAATGGAGGTACGGCGGGGTGCTTTAGTAGGTGGCTGTGGAGGCGTAGGAATAGCAATTAAGTTAACGTATCGTTCGATCGGATCAATGAGTGAGGGTTGCTTTTCTACTAAATGTTGTATTAATTGCTGGGTTTGTATATCGTTGAGGCGATCGAGTAACTGTTCCAGTGTGGGGCGCTGCTCAATTATTTGTGGTTGTCGCAGACATAATAACAGGGTAGCAACAATATGTTTACACCACCCAACGCGATCGTAAGCACAAGTGCAATTAGATGATGCGACATTAGCGTCATCAAAGTTTATCGTAATACCGTAAGGTTGCAGAGCAGAACCCTCCACTATTGCTTGCACGATAATTGCCACGCAGGACAGCGCTAGTAACATTACCCGCTAAATAGTAAGTTTCACCGCGCTTGAGGGAGGCGGCAGAGGTATTATGCTGGATCGTCGCTTCACTGAGTTTGGGAATTGGCATGAGACTATGCCTGAGCAATTAAAGGATTAGACTTAATTTTACCTCAGAGATGTACTCTGCCTAGGATTTAATTGCCTCTCAATGTAAGATTTACAGAAAATTTAATAATCCGTAAAGCAAGCACTGAGAAGGTTTGCAGCTTTATGAGGGGAAATTTTTTCTGAAAATTTTGCATAATTGTTTCCCTACCCCCTGGTTAATAATAGAGCGCAGTTGGCCAACTAGCTTCTCCCTTATCCCTTTCTTTGACGGAGAAACGAGCTGTGATACCTATAGTTTCATCTACCCCCCTGACATTATTAGTAATGGGGGTTCCCAATGCTGCGGGAGAAATCATTGCCAATATAGAGGCAAGTTTAGTATCAGCCATTGGTAGTTACCCCTTGATGGAAATTGCCCAAGCTGAGCGCAGAACAAAATGCACTTCTGGAGAGGACGATCCGATAGTTCCTCCGAACTAAATAACTTTAATTGCTAGCGAGCTTTCAGTAGGGTACGTCAGCTAGTTAAATGGTGAAGCAGGAGCGAAAAACTGAGAACTACTGACGCAGCCTAAGCTGTTGCGTGTTTAAATTGCATATTCGGGACGGGCTAGAAGCCCATCCCACAATAATTTGAGTGATTTTTGACACACAATTTAAATGGAGAACAGCTTACTGTAATTTAATTAATTAGGTTCTCTGCCCGAAGCACTGAGCCTCTCGCGGGCAAAACTCTTCCAAATACTTAATTCTGGAAGTTTCCACGCCACACCTTCTTGTTGTTGGCCTTGTGTCGAGCAATTCAGGCATTTTTGCCAGCAAGAAAGAGCTGCTGTTGTATCCCCTTTTGCTTCGAGAACTTGTGCTAGCAAGCAGTGTGCTACAGTATAGGATTTATCTAATTCAATTGCTTTTTGCAAGTGAGTCTCGGCGTCACTGTAAAGTTGCAGCCCTAGATAAGCCCATCCCAGATTTTTGTGGAGCGTGACTTGCACCATTTTGTCATTAACTTGTGGCAAAATGGAGAGAATTAGCTCTACCGCTATGTCAAAATTTTCGCTGATAATTTCCAGTCGAGCTAAATTATTGACAGCAGCAGCGGCAGCGCGACTGTTTTTATATTCTGCTGCTTTTTTGTAGTGCTGGCGAGCGTTGGACAAATCTTCGAGTTTTTCGTAGGTTGACCCTAAATTGTAGTTAGCTGCTGGCAGTTCTGGATTGTAGCGAAGGGTTTGTGTTAAATAACATTTTGCCGTCTGTAACTCACTCTCTAAGTATTTCTTGTAACCAATTTGATTCAGGTATTTAGCAATTAATTGATGGGTGACAAATCGCCTAGCCTGCGGGCTGACTGTCAGGCGTTCTTCCCCGGACTCGGTGAGGGCTTGCAGGAGCGATCGCTCGATTAGAATTTCTACAGCTAGTTTCAATTCAGATAAGTCTTCAGCAAATAGTAGACTGGATTGCAACTCGCTAAGGGTGGCGGGTTTATTGCTTGCCAAACAAGACAAGACTTTTACTTCCAATTCATAAAAATCCTGAAATTGCTCCTCAAAATAATCTCGGACAATGCCCTCAATAACCGACGGAGTTTTTTTAATGAGTTGTGCTAAATTGCCCGCTAACATATCTTGAGCGTGAGTGACAGCTATTTTTAATAGGAGGGGATTACCGCCATATAGGTAAATGAGTTCTGATAGTAAATTACTCTCTGAAGTAGAAACGTGGGGGGCGGATAAAATGATTTCTTTGGCATCCTTTTCAGGTAATTCTCTCAGTTCTAAATCTCGAGAGTGTAAGGTTTTTTCTGCTAAATTATCCAGTTCTATAGGGTTAGTCCAACTGATGAGAAGCAGGCAACTTTGGTGAGAGGTTTGTGCTATTTGTTGGAAGAGTTCCCGGTAACTTTCGTATCCGGGGCGGTATTGTCCTGGTAGCTGTCCGCTTTGGAGGATAGTTTCGACTTCATCGAATACTAATAAACAGCGGGTTAAACGCAAATATTCTATTAATTGGGAGATGAGTGAGTTGCTGGGTTTTGGAAGGTCGATTTCTGAATGATGAGATAGGAATTGCAAGAGGTCGGCCAATAGTTTTTCAAGGGGGCCAGATGTGGCGAGATTTCGCCAGCTTATGGTTTGAAATTCCCCTTGAATTTGTTGTATAGTTTTGGTAGCTAATGCTGTTTTGCCAATCCCTCCCATGCCACAAATTGTGACTACTGGACAACGGTTTGTTACTATCCATTTTTTGAGAGTTTCTATTTCGGAATTGCGTCCGTAGAAAGGTTCTTTAGCTGGGACTTCTCCCCAATCAATACGCGGTGAGAATTGAGGGATAGTTGTGTCTTGGAAGCGGGTATTCTCTACGGTTGGATAAACTTCGCGGTCGGTTGTAGCATCGTGACGGTTATTGGCAACTTGTTTCTGGTATTCAGTTACGAGAATTTGCTGGAGTTTGGCTAATTTTCCCGGCCCGGCACCCTGAACTTCAAATTTTTTATACACTTCTCCCAGGCGTTTTTGTAAGGCATCTTTGCGAACGCGAAGCTGGTCTGAAATATCAGACATGGATTCGCCTTTGATTGCTCTTGATAAGACTTCAAATTCGTTTTCGGAAATGCCAACTTTAGTGGCTAAAGTTATTAAAAAATCTTCGGGAAGTTTCATACTACGTTGAATACAGGTATTACAAAGCGGGCGGTTCTACTCAAAGATAGCTGGGAAAGGACGGGGCGATCGCGCGATCGCAGCGAACACAGGAATTTGGGCATCGGAAACAGAGGTTTCTGGGCTGTAACTTGATTATATGGGCTTTTTTCTCACTTATAACGAGGTAAACGAGATAGACAACAGAAGAACTGAGGGGTGGGGCAAACAGAGGCTTCGGGGCTGTAACTTGATTATATGGGCCTTTTTCTCACTTATAACGAGGTAAACGAGATAGACAACAGAGTAATTGAGGGGCGATCGGCTGAAATTTGGAGCCATTGCTCGGTCTGGATACTTGATTGGTGGAGGTTTAGAGCTTGTTTCAGTTGCCCTTAGAGGCAGGGCTGTTTCATTCTCCTGTAGGGGCAAACCCCCCGTGGTTGCCCCGATCGCTGAAATGACCAATTTATCCTGTCTGGGCCAGGGCGGGCACGGGGCAGGGCGGGCACGGGGCAGGGCGGGCACGGGGCAGGGCGGGCACGGGGCAGGGCGGGCACGGGTCAGGGCGGGCACGGGCCAGGGCGGGCACGGGCCAGGGCGGGCACGGGGGCACCGCCCCTACAAAATCCTGGTTTTTCGGAGAAACCGCCCTGCCATTAGTGGGGCTAGAGCCTTTTGAAATCGACTTTTGATGGAAATAGCTCACTTAATGAGATTTTTCTGAGTATTAGCTTGACAATTTAGAACTATTCTTGATACATTAATCTCAGTTAGGCGCGGTGGATGTTTCAGAAAGTCGGCGCAGCCGGAGAGCTTTCTGAGTTCAGCGAACCTGAATACAGTTTCCCCCTCAGTTTTGCATAATTTTTGGGTTTGACCCTGGTTAATCAGTAGATGTCGAAACCAGATTTACCTGTGAAAGCTGCTGGACTAAAACAACTTACGAGTATCGTTGCTCGATTGGAGAGTAAAAGGCCATGTTTAGGTGGGTCAAGTTGATAACCGCTTTACCGACGATCGCGCTTCTGTCTGTTTTCAATCTGTTTCCGAGGGCGATCGCCCAAGAGTATCCGGGGTGTTTTCAGTTGAATTCTGAAAGAAAACAGTATGAATCTCTCGATGATCTTTGTCGATTTCCCAAACCACCTGAAAACACGCGGAAGCCAGACCCTTTTAGGGTTCAGCTCGTGAATGGACTGGAGTTAACTGGATTAGCGATGGAAAATACAGGAACTCAGCGATTTCTTGTAGGGCGGTTGACCAACAAGCAAAGTAAGACGGCTAAAGTTCAGTCTATCAGCGTCCAATTTATCGATAAACGAGACGGAGCTGTAGTCGAATTTTTGACTGTTCCGCTTGGCGGTGTATTAACCCCCAATCAGGGTTATGAATTCAGGAGAATTATGGATAATGCTCTTCAACTAGGCGATCGTAGTAACAATGATTTGTCTATCAAGTTTTTGGAGTGGAAGGAGGTAAGAGACTAGAGACCAAACTTAAACACCTACCAAATACTTCAATAAATTAGTAAAAATTCATGAAATGAGTAAATAAATTTTTGGGCTTGTTTCATTGAAGGCTTTTGTTAAAGGGAAGTTAAGGCAAAAAAAACCAAAATCTCTGATTTTTAATCCCTCTATATACAGACTAGGAGCGACATTATGGACGAGTTTGTTAGGAAAGCTGCTGGACTAGGATTGCCTGTGATTTTACTTCTAATTGTGATGGCAACTACAGGTTTTGCAGGAGCGGCCGCAATTACGACGGCTTTGGCAATGTTAGGTGGGCCAGCAGGAATGTTCGGTGGCATTGCCTTGCTGGGCATCATCGGTTTAGCGACAGAAATGTTATCTAAGTACGGTCTTGAAGCGCTGTTAATTGGAATTTACAGGCAGCGAATTCAAAATGGAGAATCTCATGCTGCAATTTGCAAAGAAATCCGCCAATTACCACTATCTGGAGATTTGAGGCGGAGACTTGGGGAAGAGTTTGGGTTTTAGTAAACATGAGATGAGCAATTTTATTTGTAAATTGCCCAAGATAGATCGCTGCTAATTGCTTAGAGAATCAAATAGGAGGAACAGATGGAGAGCGAATTGATTGGAGAGGTTAGATTACGCAACTGCCACCTAGTCTACCGTGAAGGCTCAAACTATCGAGTAGATGTGATTAAGGCTCAAAGACCTACAATCGTATTTACAAAAAACATTACTTGTGAAGTAGTGGAGTATTTGTACAATCAACTCAAGGGACATCAAGTTAATAAAGATGAAGCAGCAGATGTCCTCAAACCCGTTGCCAGCAAGTTAAATTTACCTTACAGCTATGGGCATCAACTTGCCTATTATACGCAGGAGGTTTTAGTGGTACTTGTGGCGATAGGTAGAGCAAGTTTGAGTCAACAAATAGGTCGAGGTTGTTGTTATACAATTTTTCGGACGTGCTAAATCCTAAAAGGAGGCGATCTAATAGCTTTTCCGAACCCCCAATAGACAATAAGTATGAAATCTAATCAACTCATCCAAATCAGCGGTACACCTGGTCAAATTGTGGGTATTGTTCCCGTTCAAAGTAATGGCACAATTACGGTTAAATTGGCTGGCGAAATGTTACAAATCAGCTCGGAATCTTTTTTCGGATTAGAAACAAAAGAAGTGTTTATTCCGATTGAGGATGTTAGAGCGATTGAAACAGGAGAGGGTTGTACTTGGTGGCTGTTTTGGTTAGGAATTCCGACTCTCAGTATTTTTATCGGTGTTGTCTTTATTATTCTTGCCTTCATTGTCAAACAGCGCTATCTGACTATTTACAGCAGTCGGGTTAATGTGATAGTATTTCACAGGAAGGGAGAAAAAGTGGCTCAGTTTAGAACTGGTGTTTTAGAGGCTCGCTATTCTAAGTCTCTGGCGATCGCTAAACCGCCCATGCCACCACCGCCATCACGTCCTTTGAATATTTGATTCAAGAGAGTAGATATCATATCAAATCCGCGCTTGATCGTCGGGCGTAAAATCGACTCAACATTCAACACTCAACCATCATTGAGTTTGGCGACCTCGAATTAACAGTTAACAATTAACAGTCAACTATTATGAGGAGTGCCACCGGAATTGATATCATAATCCAAATCTCCTGAGTTTATGGTGCTCAGCAAAATAAAAATTTTCGTGGTGCGAGCCCCCTATCCCGGATGAGGAAGACGCTTATACTCTCATTTCTACCACAAATCCAGGAGAGCCAATCTTTTATAAAAAACCGGATTTTTTAGAGTAAGTCTTATTTAAATTAACAAAACTACGGCTGCTGTGGCTAGCAATAACAGAATTCCGGCTGCACCTGCTAGCGGTTTTGCTGCTATTCCTGTAATCCATTCTGGTGCGCGGCCTGTGGGATTAATTGCGCCTTCTGTATCTACGGTAGTTATACCCCAAATCCAAGCTGCGTGAATGCCGATCGCCAATCCTAAACTGCCATTGTCGGCGATGCGGGCTAATGTTAAAACCATTCCCATCAGCCATAATCCGGGCAGTTGCGGTAGAGTTTCTTTGGCTGCCCAAATTAGGTGGGCGATCGCGAAAATGAAACTGGCGATAGTTGCTGCGATTAGCATTGAGTAATCTTGCTGGAGGATTGTTTGCAAGCAGCCGCGAAAGATTAACTCTTCTGTGGCGCTAATCCACAGTCCTAATAACAGAGTCAGCAGACTAGCAGGGTTAAAAAATAAAGCCCAAAAGTTAATTTTTTTTTCGCCTGTTTCGGTGGAAATTTCGCTGTTTTTTATATCTACCCAGCCTGCGGTTAATTGCAGACCGAATAAAATTACTAAGCTGATTATTCCTAATCCTAATCCCCGCATTAATGACATCAAAACTGCGGGTTGCCAATCCCAACCCCAGTTAACAAAAGATGTGTTTTCGATCCAACTTGTCGCCCATAAAATTAAGGGGACAATCACGTAGAGGGAAGCTAGTAAAGGTAGTTTTTTGTTTCCCAGGGGTTGGGGTGGATGCCATTTGAGGGCGATTGCCAGCACAATTGCTATGGGCAGCCACACAACAATCCAAGTCAAGAAAAAGAAGATTATTTTGACAATTGCTGGTATTGACGGCGACATCAATTGCAGGTTGTTTATACTATTCCACATTTAAGAGGTTGCAACTCTAATACTGTTGGCTGTTAACTAATGACTACTGACTACTGACTACTGCCAACTGCCAACTGACTACTGCCAACTGCCAACTGATTACCGATCGAGCTTGCGCTGAATTTGCCTCAGAGACTGGTACATTTCGGGCAAGCGGTTGTAGACGGCTGCGGCTTTGAGAAATAGTTTATGGGGAATTGCTGGAACGCCCGTCACGATCGCACCTGCGGGCACGTCGCTGTGAATTCCGGCTTTAGCAGTGGCGATCGCCCCATCTCCGATTTTGGCTTGATTAGCAATTCCTACTTGACCTGCCAAAATTACATTGTTGCCAATTTTTACTCCGCCAGCCATGCCAACGTGAGCGGCAAAAACGCAATTTTTCCCTACTTGACAGCCATGACCTACCTGTACTAAATTGTCGATTTTTGTATTCTGGCCGATGCGGGTTTCTCCGACAGCGGGCCTGTCGATCGTGCTGTTGCAGCCAACCTCAACGCCCTCTTCCAATACAGTGCAGCCAGACTGCTCCATTTTCACCCATCCTGTGCCTGTCGGCACGAACCCAAAACCTTCGGAACCGATCGCCGCACCGCTGTGAATCACGCAATTTGCCCCGATGCGAGTACGTTCGTGAATGACACAGTTAGCGTGTAAAACAGTGCCTGCGCCTATTTCCGCATCTGGGTAAATTACAACATTTGGATGAATGCAAACGTTGCTGCCAATTTTGACTTTTGCTTGAATAACGACGTGGGGGCCGATATAGACATTTTCACCAATTTCTGCTGAGGGGTGAACGACGGCTGAGGGATGAATTTCCGATGCTGGGCGAAACGGTTGATAAAAAATGGCGATCGTTTCAGCAAACAGCAATCGCGGATCTGCTGCGGCAATCCAAGCAATATTGCGATCGGTACATTGAGCTTGGAGGCTTTCATCTAAGGGTAAAATTAAAGCCGAAGCATTTGTAGTGGCTGTATGAGTGGCAAATTTAGCACCTTCTATGTAACTGATAGTACCGGGTGCAGCTTCATCAACAGGGGCCGCGCCTGTAATTTCTGGATCGGTAGCAACCGACGCTGTGAGGGTGCGACTGGGGGCTAAGTTAAGTTTTTGTACTATTTCGCTAAACTTCATCTATAAAAATTTGTTGTTAGCACAGATCGATCATAGTTAAAAATACCAGGTTTGGAGCACGATCTCAGCAGTTGCCATTTAAAAAACAAAAACCCCGGTTTCTTGAAGAAGTCGGGGTTGTAGCGCTCTATTATTTTTGGCAATTATTGTACAGAAACTGCATCTACGTCAACTGTGCTGCCTTTGGCTTCAGAAGGGCTGCCGGTGGCTTCGGATGCTGATGCTGTCTCTGTTTGGCGAGATTTAAAGTAGTCGATCGCCATTTGCGAAACTTCGGAAATCAGCAAGACTGCGATCGCCACATCGTCAATTTGTCCGATGACGGGGAGAAAGTCTGGGGCAATGTCGATCGGGCTTACCAAATATGCCAGGGTTCCCAGAATAATCCACCAGCGGTATTTGGGGTTGCGGAGGGTGTCGCGATACCAGTTGTAAACAGATTGTATAGAAAAGTTCATGGGGTTGTCCTCTACTTATATTTTCCATCTTGACAAATTGTCGCTCGAAATGCTTGTGGAGATATCCCCCCTAGGGTTGGCAAGAGACTTCTACCTGGGAGTATAGGGAATTGGGGAGGGAGAAGTTGTCAATCGATTTTAGATTTTAGATTTTAGATTTTAGAATTGAAGCATTGACCCCACGGATAAATTCGGGGGCAAGTTTATCGGATACAGGTTTTTTATTTCTGGACGGATGAATCCGGGGGCTTGTATCCTGGATGCTTTCGGTCAAGCTGTGTGGGAATGGCGGGGACTCTTGGTAACGCCCCTACAGAAACCTGACTGATGAAAGCCGATGGAATTTATCTGTGTTTATCTGTGTTTATCTGTGTTTATCTGCCGTTTAAAAAAACATTCATATTGACGGTAGATTCGGCATTTTTTACTTGTATATCGTTTAAAGCAAGTTACTTTGATTGGTATTTTTAAGCGCCGATGTCAGCAGATAAACACAGATGAACGCTGATGGGATTCATTTGTCTTTATCTGCTGTTTAAAAACATCTTCATATCTTTCACTCACGAATTTTGAAAGATCCATTTTTGGTCGCCGATCGCAATTTCGCAGCCGTTTGGCAGCCAAAAAGGCTCGTTAGCAGCCAGCCTCTGCCCTCCTACAAAAGTGCCGTTGGAACTGCCGCTATCGACAAGCTGATACCGCTGTTTGCCAAGTTCGTCAGTGGCGCGGCGGATTTGAGCGTGGTAGCGCGAACTTTGCGGGTCTTGTAATACTAAAGTGTTGGTTGGTTCGCGTCCAATTGTAAAGGGATTGGCTGTTAGGGCGATCGCTTCTCCAGAAAGTTTGTAGATTAAATATGCGGTTGTTTTGCGATCGCTGCTGGCGAGTACCGTGGGTGCAAGTTGGGGAGGATTTCTCCCAGCAGGGAGACTGTTTTGAGCAAGTTGTTGTGTTAGTTGTTGTAAATCTCGATCGAACCCGGCTGCTGTGTCTGAAGCTGGAAGACTCGCAGGAGAATGACCTGAAATTAAGTTTAACTGCTGTACGGGAGCTTGAGGAACAATGGGACGGCCGGCTTCGGCAATTCTCATTTGCAGGGCGGCGGCATTTTCTGCTTCTTGTCGAGCACTCATTCCCTCAACTTGGCGAATAACTCCGTTGGTTTCGGGAAAGCTGACATCGCCAATTCGCACGTCTTCTAAGTTAAAACCTAGAGTATAAAAATCTTGGACGCGATCGAGCAAATTTTGGCGCAGCAACAGCCGTCCTTGACTGATAAGCTGTTGTAGGGGTATTTGCCCGATCGCTAATCCCATACAATCCTTAACTGCACTTGCTAAAGCACCTATAGGATCGGACAATTCCAAAGCTACCCGTTTCGGATCTATAACTTGATAAATAACAGTCAGAGTAGCATCAATTAAAAATCGATCCTTAGACAAAAAATCTCCGTGCGACTGCACCTCCAAATTGCGGAGTTTGGTGTCTACGAGGACAATTTGAGACTGTTCCAGCAGGGGAAGGGCAAAGCTGAAATGTCGCCCGGATTTTAGGGTACGCACGGCGCGGCCGTTTTTGACCAACACACCCGTGTAACCCGCCCCTATAAAGTCCATACTAAACCCGGCCCAGCGTTCTGGAGTTATCGTTTGAATCAGGGGAGAAGCGTTGTTCATGGGAGGGAGTTGAGGGAGGGGAGATTCTATTTTTAGGGTAACAAATTGCTGGGGGCGAGCGATCGGGGGGTGTGCCGGTTCCGCAACCTCTATTCTATACTTCTGGACTCCCCCCGATTCAGGCCGGACTGGATCTAGCTTGCATCTAGTTGATGGTGGGGGCGAGCGAAATACTGTTCGTAGGGTGCGTCTGATCCTTCAAACCTGTTGAAATCGAAAGAATTAATGTCTAACGCACCCTACAATTGGGTTTAACGGTGACTAAAGGTCAGTAATTTATTGGCTATACTTAAGGCCTCATGCTAGTTAGTAAGTCCGATGAAAACGATCGCGATCGCCCTTTCAGATGAGCGCCTCCTGAAGTTACAAAAACTCGCTAACGACTTGAATGTATCGATAGAAGAATTAGTTTTAATAGGCCTCGAAAACTTACTCGCACAGCCAGAAAGTCTTTCACCCAATACTGCTCAAAATATTTTCCACAAAAATGCTAAAATTCCCCCTGATATAGTTGACAAATTTTATGCACTAGCCTCGGATTGGGAGAAAGATGTTGCTGGACTTTCTTCAACTGCCCAAATGTCTCACCATCCTGCCTATCAGGAAATTATTAGTATGGGAACACAAATCGTGCCGCTGTTGCTATCGGAACTGAAAAGAAATCCCCTTTACTGGTTATCGGCGTTGAGTGCAATTACGGGTGAAAATCCCATTAAACCCGAACAAAGGGGAAGGCTAAAACAGATGGCATCAGCTTGGATAGATTGGGGGAGAAATCAAGGCTACGCGATTGAATAGAATGTATAGAAGACCCTAATTTGAATTTAAGTGACCCAATGTGTCTTGCAGGGATTATCAAGTTACCCGCCCTAAATCTCAAGAATATAACTGCTTTGCATGGGCTGCTGAGGAAGACGATCGTTGGTGGCAACCGATACCTGAAAAGCAATTTTATTGACCTGACGGTGTACCGCAAGAGGAGACTCTAGAAGCGTATATTCAGGCTTATCAAACGCTGGGATATGAAATTTGTAAGGGCGATCGCGACAAAATAGTAAAATAAGCTTAACACTTGAAAAGTGAAACTTAGTTTATGTTAAAGTGTAATCAACAAGACCGTTTTTGTACCATAACGCACGGGAATCAGTGCCATGTCCATTTCCAAACCTGAAAAGCCACAGTATTTAAAACCGATTAATCCCCCCGATCTGCAAATGCGAGCGCTCGCCTACAGTTTAGATACTTTAATTCCAGGGCTCTACATTTGGCTGGGTGCGCTCAAAATTCGGATTGGGGGTAGCGAGCCCGAAGAAAACTATCCGGGGACTATTCACAGTCCCATTGGCATTGCTTTAGTATTCCCTGGCTACCGCATCTACAGCACTTATCAAGGTAGCTATGACCCTGTGAATAACTATTTAGGGTAAAGCGGAGTTAGGATGGCGCCAAGAGATGGTCAAATAATTAAACATGATCGATGACGAATTACGACAACAAATTTCAGAAATAGCTAGTAAATTTAAGCTGTTTGAATGTAATGCTTGCGCTTTAAGCGTCCAAGAGTTTTTAATTACCAGGGGTATTTCGGGGAAAAAACTAAAAATTTACACTGGCAGTGCCAAGGGAAAATATGGTAATATTTACCATGATGACCTCGGACAAAATATTGCTACAAATGGACGGCATGAAGCTATTGCAGTTAAAATAAATGGGGAGGAACTAATTTTTGATAATATCCACAATGAAGGAATTCCTAAACAAGAGTGGTTGGGAAAATTTTATTGTTTGGCGATCGAGCTGGGCGGTAATTTTGAGATTGCGGAAATTGAATTTTAGCTGAAAGGAGATGAAACAATGTTAGATTTGTATGATTTGCTAGAAAAAATTAAGCAAAGATCGTCTTTATACTTGGGGAAGCGATCGCTCAGTCATCTCCATGTTTTTATAGACGGCTATACCTTTGCGCGCCGTCAACTTGGCATCCCTGTAACAGAACAAGAAACAAAGTTTGAGGAGTTTCAAGAATGGATAGAAAATCGATTTAACCAAGCAGATACTCAATCTTGGAGTCGGATTATTCTTTTTTATTCTGAGGATGAAGCAGATGCACTGAAGCGCTTTTTTGATTTATTTGAAGAATTCTTGAATAGTGAACAGTTACCAAAAATTGATAAAACCAATAATTCCGAAATGTCTGATGAGTTGAGTGTTGTAGGTGTAAATGGTTGAGTCTTATATTGATAGGGATGGAAGAGGTGCGATCGCACTTTCGGAAAATAAGGGCGATCGCACTTTGGGAAAAAGAACAATTGCGCTACACCCAAAACATTAGGAAACTGCTTTGAGGTATTGCGTTACAGGCTTCAAATCGATGTCATCGTTGGAAGTCAGTATTTTAAATAAATGACGCGGGATGCCGGCTGCAATCAAAACTTCCAAATCGCGATCGAGCTTTGAGAAGTCTTCATAGATACCCACAAACTGACTTACGCAAGCTAAAGATGAATCTTTCGGGTCATTGACTCCCGTGTATTTGTACTGAATATCAAAACCTGCTTTTTCGCCAATTTCTTCGATATCCCAGTCTACAAGATTAATATCTATCGCTTCAACGGCTAGGGCAATATGACCGGGCGGTATGGGGTCAAGAGGCTCGCAGCACCAACCCTCAGAATGATTCCATACACTTTGACCAACTGATTCTCGAATTTTCATGGATTTTCCCTCACTGAAAGTAGCAGCGAAACCAGGCTTTGCCTTCAGGCCGAACATCTGCAAGAGACCGTTCATATTCAGTTGCTAGCTGTTGGCATTTCTTTTTCGCTTCTTTTAGGTTATACGCTTGTACGGGTTCGTTGATGGGATTGCCAAGCTCTTCTTTTTCTCGATCTGGATCTCTCACTCGCCCCCCTTTTTGCTGGTGTTGCTGGATGAGGGGGCTTGCTGAGCCTGGAACCACATCTCTATCGCCTCTTCCAGCCCTTCTCCTATATTTAGCTGCTTCAGAGTACACGCAGCTTTAAACTGAAGTCCTAGTTCTTTTCGGACATCTCCCGATAGCTGTATGTAATTTGGGTCGTGTCGCTTGGCTGACACTTCTGTACTTTTTCCCATTTAGGCTTCCTCCAATTTTTATATTCTCACGATCGTACACCTGTTCGGCTGATATGTTATCATGTTAACAAGTTGAATATGTGCGCGAGTAAATAAAATAAGGGCGATCGCTTTTGGGATATGTGGATGGAAAAGATCGATCGCAATGCAGGGATTGGGGATGAGAAAGGCGATCGAGCTTTGACAAGTCCTCATAAATGCCGACTTGCCTGACTTACGCAAGCTAAAGTAGCAGCGAAGGATGGATTTGGGACAAGAGACGGCAGATCGCCCTTTTTGTTATTTCGGGCCTAGGGGAGCACTCCTCTTCTACCCTATTTTTTCATTTTGTGTTTCTTAATGCTATTGACTTCGCCTTCTCCATTGCCAGAGCTAAATATTTATCAATTTGCTCAAACCGAGAAGAATTTAATAGTATATTTTTCGAGATAACTTCCTCGCTGTCATAGATAATTTCTAGATGTGCTGGCTTAGAGGAAGAATAGCTAGGATATTGATAACGAACCTTAAGCTCACCATCATCTAAAGGTATCAGCCACCTCCAATATATAGATCCATCCTTTTTGGCTTCGAGTGTCTGTGCCGTAGGAAAGCTATTCAATATCCATCCTCGATCTTCACTCCGTATTTTTTGCATAAAATCTGCGGCTACTTCCATCTGAGGTCTATGTTCAGACGCACCTCTATAGAAATTTGCTTGACTTCTACGATGAGAAAATGCAGCTTCTTCAGCACTTTTCAAAATTTGTTCTAAAGGTGATGCTCCTTTAATAATATGTACCGCATAATCGGGAATCTCCTTATATTCTTGGCTTCTGACAAATAGGTAGTAACGTTTCCGAAGTTCCGCGCCATACAAATCTGTAATCAATAAAGCAAAGAAATAGTCCAAATCATATTGACGGCTGTTCACAGTTTCTGTGTAACCCCTAATGTCACCTTGACTCAATTCTGCTAATCCATTGCAGTGATGAGTATGCCAAGAACCCAGGTAATGAATATCTTGGTCAAATTTCTCCAACACGCGAAACATTGCTTCTTGATACTCACCATCTGGCATCAAGTGACCTACTGAGTTATTGACACGAGGACCAGAGTCTATATAAGTTTCTACTCGAATTTTTATCTGATTGCGATTTTGACTGATTTTTCCAACAAACTTTCCACCTTCCTCACGGTTAGAAACTGATACTGCATGACTTATTCGGGCAATAACAGTATCAAAAATTTCAACTGATATGTCTGGATTAGAATGCCTATCATCTGCTCTACCTATTCCAAACAAAGATAAAACTCCCGACATACTAATCCTCCAATTGATGATTGCTAGTAGTGCAGTAGCATACTTTTTGAGGTTTTAAAAGCATTTGCTTTGCTTCAAAATGACTGCGAAATATTCCTGGGGCTGGTCTATTGGCATACACAATCCAGTTACTTTTCAATGTAGGCATTGACTGAGTTGACTCTCTCAGCAAAATAGATAGAGCCATCCTAACTTGAATCAATGCAATCATTTGGATATCAATTGATAGTCCTGATGCACGAAATTCTTTTTCATCAAGACCGTAAATTCTACTTTCTTCATCTTCCGTAAGTCCTAAAGCATCGTCTGATAAGTCAAGTTGATTGAGTTCGGAGAAAAGTTGTAAACACTTGTAACAACCAGTTTGACTTGGAATGTAGCCAAAAATTTCACCTCCTATGCCTGTCCGAAACACGGATGCTGTTACAAAAGGAACTTTCGCTGCCACACACTGGTCACTGACAAACTCTCTGACACTCTTTTTATCTGAACAAGAAAGAACGAGATCCGAGCGACGAACCGACTCAATAAAGTTCGGAGATTGCATCACATCCTCTGCAAAAGTTTTAACTTCTACATTGGGATTTCTGTCTTCTATCCACTCCTTTTGTATGTCTACTTTGAGTCGTCCTAAATCTTTACGCATTCTAGGATGCTTGACAAGATTTTCAGATTCCAGAGTATCTGGATCGTAAAGTTCCCAAATCCGAATACCATTCATTACAAGGTGATCGCAAGCTGGTGTGCCACCGCTACCTAAACCCACAACAGTGATCCGCTTATTTGAAAAATTTTCTGGATTAAGTAGATAGCTAATTCTATCAAACTCAAGTGAATAATTTTGATCTTTCATTAGTGTGCTTGCTCTTTTCCTGGCCACTTTTTAGTACGTTGCCAAACATCATATTTGTTGACCCAGATTGCAGCCTTAGATACCATATATGCCAATGAATAGTTTGAAGTCCATTGCTCTGGCTTCATCACACATAAATTGCCACTCATCGGATATCTGTGAGGACAATCAGGTTCAATGGTTCTTTCAAGCAACTTAATCGATGGCATCTTGTAAGGATATTCTAAAGAAATTTCTATGCTAACTAGGTAATAGTTTTCGTCCGCTGTCTTTAAATACCCCTCTACAGCCTTGATAGACCCTTTGGATGCTTTAAAAGCAAACTGTGGATAGTAGCGCTTAATTTTCTCACTCTCAACAGCCATCCTATCTCTAGATAAATCATTTCCGAGAAATATAAGTCCACGATTAATAGCAATATTTGTCATTATTTATTGTTTAATAACTACTTTTGAGGCTAGGCAACTAATACTCACCTTTCGGATCGCGCAGTGCCACTCCTTTTGGAGATTGATTGGGTGGGAGTGGACGAACTACACCATCTGAATCGATTTCTACAAACTCATCTTCTTCTTGAGCGTTAAAGGCTCTTTCTGCCATATTTGCAATTGATCGGCCAACGCCTCTAGCAGCAGCACTAATTACTCCTTCCGTAATTCCATCGACTATATCGTCAAAATCATTTGGCATTTGCTTAACACGTGAAAAACAGCTTGAGCTACTCCTAACTTAGTATTTCCGGCAAAGGCAGCAATTAATCTTGACTTAATTAAGTAACAAAATCTGAAGATATTGCCAATTGGCAAGAACTCTGAAAGCTTACTCTGTCAAGCTAACGGTTCCTTAATGCCTTTTTTACCCTAAATCTCTTTAAGAGTCCCTAGCCTGAAAGCGTTAGTTAGTCAAGCTTTGGGTGGTATGATGCCTTCTTAGTCCAAAGAAGCTGAACTTGAGTAGCTATTACGATGATAAACTCAGTATACTCAGATAGCAACTAGCCAAAGCTATAACTTTAGTTAGGCTATAGCTATCAACTAAGCGAGACATACTGCGATGACATCCAACGACGAGATGTTTGCCGAGGCTGCGAATAACTGGGACTTGGAAAGGCTCTACAAAGCTATGGCAGAAGCCAAGTGGCAAGTCTCTCCTCGTGCGAGAAAGGGACTTACAGAACGGGAAAAGCTTTTTCTCCGAGGTTTGCTCTGCGGCCACAGTCCTGCTGAAATAGCTAGCCAACTCCATCAAAGTCGTAAAGGTGTTGAGGTTTATGTATCTAAAACTTTATATCAATACTTCAAAAAAATTACAGATGTACCTAACGAAAAGGTAAGCAACTGGAGAAATATTCATAACTGGCTAGAGGAAGCGGGATATAAAACTATGCCCTCTGTTAAATCTCACTCAAACAATTATTTACCCCTATCTCCATTAGTAAATATAGTTAATATAAGTTTGAACAATCAAAGTCATTCAATAACAATTGACATTCACCTTCAACTAACATTACCTTCGCTTTCAGAGCCAACAATGACAGAAGACATGGATACAAAAGATCGCCCCTCAACAAATTAATCTAACTGAAGGGCGTGAAGGGCCGCTATCCCGTAGGGAATCGCCTACAATAGAATCAACACCCCTCATCTGGAACACCATGCAAATTGTTTTGCCTCCTGAAGTCGAAGCCCTCGTGCAGCGCCAACTCACCAGCGGCAAATACAACAGCGCGATCGACGTTATCCTTGCAGCCATTAAACTACTCGAACAACAGCAAGATATTTATCAAGGACGACTGCAAGAACTCCAACAAGACGCACTGATTGGTCAGCAAGCATCCCAACGCGGTGAAGTCGTAGACGGTGCAACCGCAATGGCACAAATTCGAGCTAATTTGCGATCGCGTTACAGTTCAAAAGAAACATGAGTCCAAAATTTCGCCTCACTCAACCCGCAATTCAAGACATCGGGCAAATTGCAGACTACATCGCTAGTCGATCGGGACTCGATCGAGCCGATCAATTTTTAAGCAATCTTGACGCTAAATTCGCCAAAATTGCTCAATTTCCAAATATTGGACGACAAAGAGACGAAATTTTACCCTTGCTCAGTCTCTCCATAGACCACTATCTCATCCTCTATATGCCGATCGGACAAAATGTAGAAATCTTTCGAGTTGTCAGTGGTTATCGAGATTTATCCGCCCTCTTCGCCGATGCTGATGATTGAATTTAACTAAACAATGATCGCCTTAAGCTACCGCACCAAAAACGCCGCACACTCAACATGAGAAGTCTGAGGAAAGAAATCCGCCGGCTGCACTCGCGCTAACTTATAATCCCCATTTTCGCACAAAATCTTGAGGTCGCGAGCCAAAGTAGCAGGCTTGCAGCTAACATAAACAATGCGATTTGGTTTGATTTCCTTGATAGCTTCCAAAACCGCGCGATCGCACCCTTTCCTCGGCGGATCTAGCAGCACAATATCCGGTGTCAATCCCAAGGAAGGCAGCAAACTCTCTACAGTTCCCGCATGAAAATCGACATTTCTCACATCATTTAACTCAGCATTTAATTGGGCTTGTTCGATCGCCGCCGGTTGCACTTCTAAACCTATCGCTATTTTTACTTGTTTTGCCAGGGGTAAAGTAAAAGTACCAATTCCGCAGTAAGCGTCAACCAAAATCTCGTTTCCCTGCAAATTCAATTCCCCTACCATCACCTCTAACAACGCTTCAGCCGCCTCAGTATTAACCTGAAAAAAAGTATCTGCTCTTAGCTGAAATTTCAAACCAGCAAAACTTTCTCGCAGATAAGAACGACCCGCAATGCAGCGAGTTTCCGTCCCAAAAATCACATTAGTTTGAGCGGGATTGATATTCAAACAAACACCTACCAATTGAGGATATTGTTTCAGCCACTCTGATGCTTGCTCTTCTAGTCCCGGCAACTCTCCAGTGCGAACTATTAAAGTTAGCAGCATCTCGCCCGTGCGCCGTCCGATCCGCAAGGACAAATGACGCAATTCTCCTGTATGTTTCTTTTCGTCGTAGACTTGCCAATCCCGCCAGTGGATGTCTTCTTTGACCTCTTTTAACAAAGGATTGAGGCGCGGATCTTGCACCGGACACTGATTGAGATTGACTAATTTGTGGGTGCTTTTTTGATAGTAACCTGCTTGGACTTGACCTGTTGCAGATATTGCCACGGGATAAGTCGCTTTGTTGCGGTATCCCAAAAATTGGGGAAATCCCTCGATTTTTCCCGTTAAAATTTCATCCACTTGGGGATTGCTAAATCCGCCAATCCGTTCTAAGGCTTGAATGATTTGATTTTGCTTGGCTGCAAGCTGATATTGATAATCTACGTGCTGCCACTGACAACCGCCGCACTTGTCGGCGACAATGCAGTTAGCTCGAATGCGGTGTTCGGAGGTTTCCAGAAGTGTGTCCAGCTTGCCTGTAGCATAGGTGGATTTGACTTGCACGAGGCGGACAAGGACTCGATCGCCCGTCACGGTATCGGGCACAAACACTACTAACTCACCAAAACGACCAACTCCGTCGCCGGTGTCTGTCAAGTCGGTAATCTCTATCTCAATCAGTTGACCTTGCTGGCAAGGGTTTGCCAATTTCGTCGAGTTTGGGGTGGGGAATTTAGATTTGGTCACAAGTAGTCGTGGTAGGATTTAATATGGTAATGCAATATCGCTCTCTCTTTCCTGAGATAAGTCGTAGCGAAGCGGGGCTCCATCCATCGCACTCAAGCTCAATAGCAGGCTGTATTCCTGCTGCTGAACGTCTTGCTGCTAAAGCCAAGCTTCAACCTGCAAGTCAAGCCTGCCGTGAGTTGTCTCGATCGATCCTGTGCGATATGCTGTTGGGGCGAGCTAGCAAAAACTCGTTAAACAGTCAAAGTGTCTGCCGACATCAAAACTCTCACTCGCAGTTTTTGAGTTTTTCCCGCAGTACCCTGGAACACAGGGAAACTGGCTTGAACATCAAGCATAACGTTTGCGGAGATTTACCCGCTACTTCTAATGTTGATAAATGTTAGAAGCAAAGTAAATCGCCCAACCAAGAATCTCGTCTTTAAGGGATGAGAATGTCAATTAATCTTACTCTCAAATATCCTCAATTTTTTTGAATAACAATGAGCGTAGTTAGCCAACTAATTCTCCAAGCCGACGACGAACTTCGCTATCCCAGTACCGGCGAACTTCAAAGCATCAAAGATTTTTTTAAAACCGGAGAACAGCGGGTGCGTATTGCTACTGCGCTGTCTGACAGTGAGAAAAAAATTGTTGAAGAAGCTAGCAAAAAACTTTGGAAAAAACGCCCTGACTTTATCTCCCCCGGAGGTAATGCTTACGGCCAACGCGAACGGGCTTTGTGTCTGCGCGACTACGGCTGGTACTTGCGCCTGATTACCTACGGTATCTTGGCGGGTGACAAGGAGCCGATCGAAAGCATCGGTTTGATTGGCGTTCGGGAAATGTATAATTCTCTCGGCGTTCCTGTTCCTGGCATGGTCGAAGCTATCCGCTGTTTGAAGGAAGCTTCTTTGGCTTTGCTCAATCAGGATGATGCTAAGGAAGCAGCTCCTTATTTTGATTATATCGCTCAGGCAATGTCTTAATTGCTTTGGTGATTGCTTTCATGAATGTGGCGGATCATTCGCGGGTGATTTTTGGGGTGATTTTATCTCGCAATTGCTCGCAAATGTTTCGCTTCTGTTTTTTGGCAAGGAAGAGTTGACAGTTGACAGTTGACAGTTGACAGTTGACAGTTGACAGTTGACAGAATCAAAGGCAAGGGTTTGAGCAATTAACAGCGTCCTCACGGTTGGGTGCGGTTGCTAGTGTTAGGAAATCTGCTTGATTTCTGCTAGGAAGCAATGCTGTTTAAGCTTTCCCAGATGTTGAGTTCGTCTTGTTTGTCAATGCACATTTGATTTAAAAAGTCAAGGGTGTTGGGGAGAAATTGTTTTTTGAATTTCCGGCTGTCGTAGTGAATGGATGTTTTGATCTGCGAGAGTTCTCCAAGGGTGGGGCAGGTTTGGATATGATGGGCGATCGCATTTTGCCATTCTTCCAGCCTGCGGTAGCTGACAAACAAGCCGCCTCTATCCCGATGGTGGACAAAAACCACGAAAGCCCATGATTCGACTCGCTTAATCAGGTTTGGGCTGATTTTGAGCAGTTGGGCGATGGCTACGCCCCGGCTTACGCCTACGACCTGACGGTGATGCGGAGCTTTTTCGAGGGCTGGATGCGGCGAAACAGTGCTGTCATGGCTGTATACTCAGGGCTTGAGAGGCAAGTTCGGTTTAGAGTCAATTACATATTACTATATCAGACTCTTATTGCATTTGTGAAATAAAGTTAATTTAAACTTCTTCAGCTCAGATGTTGTTCGTACAACCCTCAATCATTGATGCTGTGCTAGTTTGAGAGTTAATGTAGGTGGAAAAAATGTCAGCACTCTCTAACAACGCTGTGGTAGACAATCGGCAGGAATTGCGTCCCGTTCGCTTCACGGAGACGGGGCGGATGCGTTTGGGCAAGATGTTAAAGGCTGCAAGACAGACAATAGGTTGGTCTGTTAGCGAAACACAGTTCAAAACAAGGGGGTACGAAGAGGCGCTGTTCACAGCGACAAATCAACCCGTACCCAAAGATGTGGGTATCAGTGCCGCAACAGTCAACCGTTACGAACGTGGGAAGCTGGATAATTTGGATTGGCGATCGCTCAGTCTGTTATGCTTTGTCCTCAAGCCGATCGATCCGGTGACAGGAGAGGCCCTGGAACCGACAAATGCGCTTTACATCGCGTGCGAACATCCGCCCTACAACGATGCGAAGCTCTACGACTAGATTATTTGCAGATAGGTGATGACTGATGGTGGTAGCAGAAGCTAAGCCAGAAAAAGAATACTTAAGACGAAGATTTACTGACACCGGGCTGCGGCGGTTGGGTAAATTCCTGCGATCGTGGCGGGAAGCTAGGGGGTGGAGCGTTCACGAACTGAGCGAAAAGACCAAGCAGTATGAGGCTCAATTTTATAATCTAGGGGGAGAGCCTTTGCCAAAAGTTTTGGGGGTCAGCATTGCAGGCATTTCGAGAATCGAAAATGGCTATTACAACAAGCCTGCACCCGATCTTTTGTGGCTGTTCCTCGATGTTCTCGAACCAGTTCACCCGGTTGAAAAGCGGTTGGTTACTCTAGAAGACTTACTGTTGATCGGAACTGAATTTTGGAACCCCAACGTCGAGGCGTAGGATTGACTTAATAGTTAAATTGGATCTGTAAAATGCCCGGATTTCTTGACTTTAAGGCTGTCGTCGATCGGGAAAAACTGCGCCCTGTGCGATTTACGGATACGGGACGCGGTAGATTGGGCAAACTTCTGAAAGCAGCTAGAGATATTCGGGGCTGGTCAATTATTGAAACAGAAATGTTGACACTCCTCGACCTAAAGGTGCGAGCATTCTTTCTTCACAGGGACTCCGACGAGTTTCCCCTCTGAAAGCATCTTGACCGTATGCCCTACGGCTGCAAGTCCTCTAATAAGAACTACTTGTGCAGCGGCAACATCCCTATCGGTTGTGTAGCCACAATTTGAGCAAGAGTGAGTGCGCTCCGACAATCCTTTTTTACCCGTTTCGACGCCACAGCTAGGACAAATTTGACTGGTTTTGTGAGCGCTTACTTTCTGGAAGTACACACCATTTTTGAAACAGGCTTGCTCTAATATTGTAAAAAACTGACCCCAACTTGCATCTAAGCAATGCTTGCCGAGCATTGCTCTAGACAATCCGACTAGGTTTAAGTCTTCCACAAAAATCATCCCTGCATCTTTGCAAAGTTGGTGAGACAATTTCCAGTGCCAGTCTTTACGACAGTTAGCAATGTACTCATGCAGTTTGGCAACTTTCTTCTGAGCCTTTTTCCAGTTATTTGAACCTAACTTTTTCCTGCTGACACCTTGTTGCAGCAATTTAAGCTTGCGTTCTGCGTCGAGGAAAAACTTTTGGCGCTTGACTAAAAGACCGTTAGAAGTTGCTATGAAATTAGTTAATCCGACATCAACTCCTAGCGCTTCACTGTGTGGCATGACCGACGGTACTGGGACATCCCATTGCAGGGTTAGCATTACGTACCAGCCACTAGCCCTGTTAACTATTCTTGCCTGTTTGATTGTTGCGCCGTCCGGGATAGGACGCGATTGGCGAAACCTTACTAAACCAATTTTAGGTAGTTTCAGTGTTCCATTTTTGACAGGATTGACGCCCAGTTGTGGGAATACAAAAGACCGCATTGCTCCCGCTTTCTTAAAGCGAGGAAATCCGTGTTTCTGTTCCCACATACTGACAAATGCTTTTTCCAGCCGTCTTAGCGTTTGCTGTAGAACGTGTACCTGAACCTCACCTAAAGCGGGGATACTTGCCCTGGCTGCGGTTAAGCTTTTGCACTGACTAGCGTAGGTGGGTCGCTTTGCTTCGGCTGAAATGATAAATTCGGAACGAATAGAACAAGCGTTAACTTGGCAACTACGAGATTGAAACCAATGCTTGCGCTCTGCTAGCCCGTAGTTGTAGACGCGACGACATTGTTCTAGCCAGTCTTCAAAAACGACTGCTTGCGCTGGTGTTGGCTTCAATTTGAATTCGTAGCTGAGATTTAACACTTGCTTTATCCTCCTACACTGATTATAGTGTCGTGAACAAAGGTTGTAGCGCTTATTCACAACTCTTAACTAAAGTCGCCCTAGAAGGGCGAGGCTTGTACCCAGTTTTTTGGTCAGCGAAACAGAGTTCAGAACAAAGGGATATGAAGAGGCGCTGTTCACAGCTACAAATCAACCCGTACCCAAAGATGTGGGTATAAGTGCCGCAACAGTCAACCGTTACGAACGTGGGAAGCTAGATAATTTGGATTGGCGATCGCTCAGTCTGTTATGCTTTGTCCTCAAGCCGATCGATCCGGTGACAGGAGAGGCCCTGGAACCGACAAATGCGCTTTACATCGCGTGCGAACATCCGCCGTACAATGACGCGAAGCTCTACGAGTAGTTGATTTTTGATATCTGATTAAAGAAAATTAGTTAGATTGGGAGTTTTTAACCGCAGAGGGCGCAGAGGGCGCAGAGTTAGAGAAGAGAGAGATTAATCATTCTGATACCAACGGATTTGATATTACGCATCGCCCTTTTGTTTAGCAATTAAAGCTTTAGCTTGCTGCCACAGAGATTCTAACTCTTCTGGGGCATAATCTGACAAAGGTCGATCGCACGCAGCCTCCACCATAGCAAACCGCTGCACGAAGCGATCGTTTGTTCCTTGCAAAGCAGCCGACGGATCTAAATCGTACCAGCGAGCTAATTGAATCAACACAAACATAATATCTCCCAATTCTGACTGCTGCGCTGCCTTATCCTCGTGTTTGAGAGCGTGTTCAAATTCTGCCATTTCTTCGTGCAATTTATCCCAAACGCCGTCTACACTGTCCCAATCAAAACTCACTTCCGCAGCTTTTTGAGAGATTTTCATCCCGGCGGTGATCGGCGGCAAAGTGCTGGCATAACGGCTCATTTTCGAGGCTAAAGTTGCGGGCTTTTCCGAAGTTGTGCCTTTTTCTGCTGCTTTGATTTTTTCCCAGTTTTCGTTGACTTCATCGACGCTGTTGATTTCGACATCGCCGAAGACGTGGGGATGTCGCCGAATTAGTTTTTCTGTTATGCCTGCAGCGATTTCGGCGAAGGTAAACTGATTGGATTCGCTGGCAATTTGAGCTTGCAGAATTACCTGTAACAGTAAGTCGCCCAATTCTTCGACGATCGCATCTTTATCTCCTTTGCGAATCGCGTCGGCGGTTTCATAAGCTTCTTCGATTATGTGAGGAATTAGAGTTTGGGGAGTTTGAGCTAAATCCCAGGGACATCCGCCGTCGGGCGATCGCAATTTAGCCACAACTTCTATAAGTTCTTTGAGTGCTGTGAGCGATCGACTTTCAGAATTAGACATAATAATTTACCTTTTATATCAACCGCCAAGACAGTTATAACGTTGTTAATGGCTCCAACCATTGATTTTATTACTTCTTCCTTCTTCCTTCTTCCTTCTTCCTTCTTCCTTCTGCTATGGATTTGCTAGATGTGCGAGTGGGAGCTGTGATTTTTCGCCTCTTAATTGTCTGAGGAGGGCGCCACCCGCTCAATCCTTTCTTTTTGAATCTTTTGTAAGCAGAGCCGCCCCAATCGCTCAGATAGTGGCTCATAGCGCCCAATTCTAGACCGATGTAAACGGCTAAAATTTCGATGTGGTGTTCCCAGATCGATCGCCCGTAACTCAAAACCACATCCTGCCAATTCCAGCCGAAGTTTCCGACTTTTTCGGCAATTGCCAATCCCACGATGCCGAGAACCGCGATCCAGATAGCAAGGTACAAGATTCGCAAAGCAGTGCCGATCAGAGGGCCGTGGGACAAAAAAGAGCGGTGGCGCAGGCTTTTTTGGTACGGGAGCCAAATCGGTTTGAACCATCCCCAGCGCTGATACTGGCAGGAGTAGATATCCAAGTCGGGGCCAAACATCAGCCCGCCGAATAAGAAACTGCCGGAAACGAGCAAAGTCAGGTTGCTGCTGCTCGTCTGGCCAAAGGTGAGGCCTGCCACCAAGGGCAAACTCCACATGGTTATTTGATCGTGGGTGCGGCCAGAGGGCATTTAAAGTTTAGGATTTTTTTTACTTGATCTTTCTGAGTTACTGTGATATGATAAATCCCGGTGAGTGCAATTGGGTGATTAGCTCAGTGGTAGAGCGCCTGCTTTACACGCAGGATGCCGTAGGTTCAAATCCTACATTACCCATCCGATAACTCAATATCAACAGTTTCAGCCGTTTTTAGCCGTCAAGCCGAGAACGGCTGTTGCTGTTGGGGGTTGACTGTTGAATTGGGTGACAGAAAACAATGGGATACAAGCCTCCCCCTTTTAGGGGGACTTTCGGTTCTGAATTTCTCCGAAGAGGATTTTGAATAAATGCAGTGCTGTTTGTTCAGACTTGCTCTACAATTGTTTTATGTTAAATCTCACCTACGAGTACAAGCTCATTCCTACCGATACGCAACGCCAAACTTTCGACCAGTGGCTCAATATTTGCCGCAAGGTCTATAACTTTGCATTGCGAGAACGAAAAGATTGGGTTAATTCTCGTAAGTGTGATATCAACTCGTGCAGCATTAAGCAGGAATACATTATCCCTGCTGAGGCACCGCGTCCAACCTTTGCGGGCCAATGCAAATCATTAGCCCAAGCAAAGAAGTTAATTCCTGAGTTGAAATTGCCTCACACCCATGTCTTGCAACAGGCGTTGCGCCAATTAGAGGCAGCGTTTGTGGCGATGTGGGAACGAGGACACGGTTTTCCTAGATTCAAAAAGCGGATGCGCTCCGTAGTGTTTCCTCAATTGAATCTAGAATCCGTTAAACGGTTTGATGGTGCCGATTGGGTCAACCTACCCAAGATTGGGTTAGTTAAAATGCACCTGTCGCGTCCAATTCCTCAAGGGTTTGATGTCAAGCAAATTCGCGTTATTAAGAGGGCTTCTGGCTACTATGTCATGCTCACTTTGCAATGTGATATCAAAGTACCTCAAGCCTCACCTTCAGGACATGGATTAGGGATTGATTTAGGGTTAAAACATTTTTTGGCAACTTCTGATGGTGAATTGATTGATAGACCTCGATTCTTTGTGGATGGACAACGCAAGCTGAAATTGCTGCAACGTCAACTCAAGCGTAAGAAAAAAGGCTCTAGAAAGTTTCGTCAAATTCATCACCAAATAGCGAAGCACCACGAATACATCTCGAACAGTCGCTCATACTTTCATTTCAAGACCGCTCATCATTTATGCAACGCAGCCCACACAGTATTTGCTGAGGATTTGAACCTCAAAGCAATGTCAGCCGGAAGGCTGAGCAAGCACACGCTTGATGCAGGGTTTGGTCAGTTCCTGAATATATTGAGCCATGTTTGCTTTAAGCGAGGTGCATACTTCGCAAAAGTAGACCCCAACGGAACAAGTCAAACCTGCCCATTATGTCAAACCCATACAGGTAAAAAAGAGTTATCCCAACGAGTGCATAAATGTCAAACCTGTGGCTATGAAACAAATCGAGATGTTGCAGCCGCGCAAGTAGTATTGCAGCGTGGATATACAGCGGTTGGGCAAATCGCAGTGAATTTTGGGGAGGGCAAGCTACATGAGTAGTCCCAATGAACCAAGAATCCCTGCTCCTTTAGGACAGGGAGTTGTCAAGACTAAATTTAACATTCTGGGGCGGATGTCTCAAAAGTTGGCACCCAATGCTAGAAAATTAATTTATTGATTTTCTTTTTTAGAACCCTGTATATGAAGCCTAAAATAACTAGCCCGATCGCGTGGCAGCAAGCTGAACTGCTCATGCAGCCAGCGATGATCCGAGTGATCGACAACATCCGCAAACAATTAGAGGAGTCAGTTTGGACGGGTACTTATCAAGAAGTGCAGATTCCCATTCCGGGCTATCAACTACTTTTAGAGCTTCAAGGCGAGCAAAGATGTATCGATATTTGGGAACTTTGCTATCGAGTCTGCTTTGTCAACTACCAGCCCGCCCACAGTCAAATCCAAAGCCAAGAAGTTGTAATTGATACTAGCTTGATTGATGATGAGACTGGCGATGTAGATTGGAATCGTCTTGATGCTAAAGCCCGCCAATTAATACAAGAAATATTCGCCAATTTGGGTAAATAGTCAGTTGTCAGTTGACAGTTGACAGTTGTCAGTTGTCCGTTGTCAGTGGTGAGCTTTCCAGCCAACAGCGAACAGTTAACAGTCAACAGTTAACAGTCAACAGTCATCAGTTAGTTAACAGTCAACAGCCAACAATTAACAGTCAACAAAATCTTATGATTCAAGAATTGCACGAAATTCAAGCAGCAGCCGGTGCTACTTTTGCAGAGTTAACAACCAAAGAAATTGTGCCAGTCAGTTTTGGTAACGACGCACAAGCGATCGCAGCAACTAAACAAGGTGTGGCTTTGTACGATCGCACTCACTGGGGACGCATTCAAATCTCAGACAGCGATCGCCTGCGGTTCTTGCACAATCAAAGTACCAATAACTTCAATATACTCAAACCCGGTCAAGGTTGCGACACCGTTTTCGTCACATCCACGGCCCGGACGATCGACCTCGCCACCGCTTACGCTACAGAAGATGCCGTACTGCTGCTAGTTTCAGCCAACCGCCGCCGCCAACTACTGGAATTGCTCGATCGCTATATTTTCCCAATGGATCGCGTCGAGTTAACAGATTTAACCGATACAACTGTTGCTTTCAGTGTCCTCGGCCCGGAAAGCACTCAACTACTAGAAAAAATCGGAGTTACCGAACTCGAAAATCAACCTTACGCTACTCACAAATTGATAAAAACCCCCCCTCTTTCCCCCCCTTACCAAGGGGGGGATGAAGGGGGGGTTCGAGTTGCGGTTGGTAGCGGTTTAGCAACTCCCGGATACACGTTAATTGCGCGCGCAAGCGGTGCAGCCAACTTGTGGCAGGAATTAGTCAAAGCTGGGGCCGTACCGATGGGCGATCGAGTTTGGGAACAACTGCGAATCGAACAAGGACGCCCCGCCCCCGATTTTGAACTCACAGACGATTACAACCCCCTAGAAGCCCGCCTTTTACACACGATTACCTATGACAAAGGCTGCTACATCGGTCAAGAAACAATTGCCCGGTTGAACACCTACAAAGGAGTCAAACAGCAACTTTGGGGCGTGCATTTGAGCGGTGCGGTTGAACCCGGAACAGCAGTCACCATCGGAGAAGAAAAAGTCGGCAAACTCACCAGTTTTACGGAAACTGAATGCGGCTTTTTTGGTCTTGCTTACATCCGCACAAAAGCGGGCGGCGAAGGGCTGAAAGTGCAAGTCGGATCGGTGTCAGGGGAAGTAGTAAATGTACCTTTCTTGAGTTCGTAGTTGCGATCGATCGCCTGTTGGCGCTGCTGCGCCAAAAACTTTTTTGTTGAGGTTGATTTGGGAAGGATGCTAACACCATAAATTGACACCAAGTCCTATCTTTAGATAGATTTGCCAACCAACAACAGCCATTATTCTGTATAACAGTAGTCACAGAAAAAACAGAGTATTTCAATGAAAAAGTTTACATCGCGCTTAGTTACAAGTTGCCTGCGAGTAGGAATAATCTTTGCTGTAGGAATAGCGCTAATTTTTACCTCAGAATTGGAATTTTCTGGCAACAAAATGCAAGCGATCGCTACACATTTAACCCCAGAAGCTACGTCTTACGAAGTTGCCCGTCCCGATCGGCAGCCAACAAGCGATACAGAGAAGGATGCCAGTGGTGTACTTGACAATATCCGAGAAAAGCTGAATCTCGATCAACCCATTGCCCCCAGTACCAAAAAATTTGTAGAATCGGTAAAAGATAACGTGGGCGAAGCAGTTACGCCAGCACGGGAAGCAGTAGAAAAAGCGGCTGATCTAGGTAGCAGCGATCGAACCCACTAATTCAATCGCATCCAGTTTTCAAATATCAAATTCTTAAAATAGCTGTATGCACGAAAATGCAATCCCGTTTTCTTTTGATCTCAAACGGGATCGCATGACCAATCACCTAAACAGGCTATAATCCTAGACCGCTAAGAAATCAGCAGCCGTGAGGGTAGTGGTATTGTAAAACTTCGTTGAGTTTATAAGCAATTATAAACAAGAATGGTATCATATCGCTATGAGTGTTGAACAAGAAATACGCACAGCCCAAAGAAGGGAAGTCTCAAATGCAGCTAACAGAGAGGCACATCATTAAATCCACGGAACATCGTTTCGCCCAAATTGACGAACTAGCTTTCAAGTCCAAAAACCTCTACAATGCCGCCAATTACGTCATTCGTCAGAGCTTTATTTATGGATGGGGTTATGTCAGTTATAACGAAATGAACCGATTGATGAAGTCTCATGAAGCCTACAAGGCTTTGCCTGCTAAAGTTAGTCAGCAAATCTTGATGGTGCTAGACAAGAATTGGAAATCGTTTTTTGAAGCCGTTAAAGCTTACAAAGCTGACTCTTCAAGATTCACGGGTCGCCCAAAATTGCCAAAGTACAAAGATAAGACTAAAGGGCGAAACCTTCTCGTCTACACGATTCAAGCAATTAGCAGCAAACAGTTGAAGAAAGGAATCATTAAACTTTCCGGCACTGAACTTTCAATTAAAACCCAACTCAATCCCAACCAGATTTGTCAAGTTAGACTGGTTCCGAAATGTGATTCCTATGTAATTGAGGTGATTTATGATGAAGCGGAGTCCACCCTTGGCAATGCCAACTCTGTAGCTAGTATTGATTTGGGACTGGATAATTTAGTGGCGTTAACTTCAAATCAACCGGGATTTATCCCTTTGTTGATTAACGGGCGACCATTGAAATCGATTAACCAGTTCTACAATAAGCGTCAAGCACGATTGCAATCCCAGTTAAAAGGGAATCGCAAAACTTCGCCCCGGATGAGCGCGCTTAACTCGCTGTCGCCATCAAAAAGTTGATAATTACTTACATCATGCTAGCCGTCTAATTATTAACCTTTTGCTCACCAAGCAGATTGGGACGCTAGTAATTGGCAAGAACGCGCAGTGGAAAACAGAAATCGAGTTAGGGAAGCAAACCAATCAAAACTTTGTTAGTATTCCTCACTCTCGATTAATTGAAATGTTGGAGTACAAAGCTCGGTTGGCGGGAATCACAGTAATTGTGCAGGAAGAATCCTACACATCCCGATCCAGTTTTTTAGGTTTAGACCCAATTCCTGTTTATGGAAAAACAGAAAAAGAGCCTGTGTTTACTGGTAAACGGATTAAGCGGGGCTTGTACAAAACGTCGAGTGGTCAGCTAATTAATTCCGATGTGAATGCAGCGTACAATATCCTCAGAAAAGCAATCCCAAATGCCTTCAGCTTTCTTGATAGGGAGCTGCGTAGTTCAGCCGAGGCGGGTCGATCCGCTCAAAGCAAAAGTGAAAGGGGAGGGACTTAACGCCTCCCATGTCTATAAATGACTATACTTTTGCCAGCTATTAATACCAGTCAGAGTTGCCAGAATTTCATTACTGGCGGTAACAGTAACCCTCTTTTGTCACTCTGGGAAAATAAAAATGAGACCCAAATTTTCAACTGTAGATAGATCAAGGATTTGAGCATTTATTTTCTAACAGAATGGCCCAAATCAAGGTTTTTGGTAAAAGTCTTATGCTATAACCATCCCAGATTATTTTATGCCGAAAGTGACAAAAGAGGGATACCCATCTTTGGTCACTCTGGGAAAATAAAAATGAGACCCAAATTTTCAACTGTAGATAGATCAAGGATTTGAGCATTTATTTTGTAACAGAATGGCCCAAATCAAGGTTTTTGGTAAAAGTCTTATGCTATAACCATCCCAGATTATTTTATGCCGAAAGT